>NZ_JBBEWR010000015.1:0-111731 GCF_037646345.1 Ascidiimonas aurantiaca
AAAGGAGTACCTCCTCCTTTTGGTGTACCACCAGTGCTTTCTCGTACTACCCTTAGGAAAAGGAAAGCTTTCTAAAAGGCTTTGGTACTAATTCTATACTCATTTCATATTGTGGCTAATGCTTACATATACGTATGGCGGTTATTACTAATATAGCAATGATGGTTTGTTTTTTTGTAAGGGGGTATGTTTATGTTGTTTTTTGATTTTGTTCCTTTTTACTCGTCTAAAAAGGAACGGAAAAAGGACGCCTTTTCCCTAGGGGTTTTGCTACGCAAACCGTACTCGAAACACTGCCCAAAAGGAGTACCTCCTCCTTTTGGTGTACCACCAGTGCTTTCTCGTACTACCCTGAGGAAAAGGAAAGCTTTCTAAATTGCATTACCATTTGTTCCAAACCAATAGTTCTCTTTTCTGTCTTGATACAAGACAATTAATCCTGCAATTAAATATTTAAGCTTATAGTTCATTTGTGTCGTTTTATTTTAAAGCCGCTAACGGTATCGGCTATGAGTAGTTGCGCCCGCCTGCCGCGAGGCAGGTGGGTTAGCACGAAATTTTACAAGTAGAACTTTGCAAATAAGGACAAATCTTTCTAATTAGCACTTAATAGCTATGTTATATACACTGTGTTGTAAGTAGTTTTATTCATTTTTGGGATACAATCTTTTAAATAGCTTAGGGTAAGTTGTAACAAACCCAGAATTGTCAATTGGTATATCTGCTACAAAATTCCTAAAAACCCCTTCGTATTTGTATAAGTTATCAGTAAGTTTAGTATAATACTGTTTCACCTTTTTGTATTCCCAATTCTTTATATCGAAATAGAGGACGGTTATTTTTGTTCTTTGCTCTAGTGAATTTCCAAGCCTCTTGATGGGTAATGTATTCGTGAAAGGTGTTATGGAAATGTCAATATCTATACAACCATTTAATTCTGATATTTCTTGATTTTCAACATCATACCATTTTCCATTTAAATCAGATTTCAGAGTGATTTTATTGAGTTCGCCAAGTAAGGATTTTATTTCAACTTCTTTGACTACCCAATCTCTATTAATTATGATTTGATATTCCATTAGAATAGGTTGACTTTCCAAAATTCCGTTAACAGTGCTTTTTACAATAAAGCCTTTTCCATATTTTTTGAATTGCAGGGTTTCTGATGTACTTGATTCATCATCTCTTCTCCAAATTATTATTTTTTCTTTTTCAATGCTCATCGTAATTTGATAATTACTTACAACGGCTCTGGCTATGAGGAGTTGCGTTTTTAAAAATACGTTTTTTTCCGTTGAAAATTAACGCTATTTACTTGTAGGAAGTTTGATAATCTTAACCAACTAAACAATTACTTATAACCATTGTTGTGCGTTCGTATTTTTATTACCAAGGTCCATTTATTCCCACATTTACAATTTTTCCCTTTCTATCAATTCTGTATAAACCACCTGCACCACCTAACCATAAGTTTCCTTTCTTATCGAGAGTGATACTCATAACTGAAATTGGAATATCGTAATTTTTAAATTCTTTTCCATCAAATTTATAAACACCATTTTGGGTCGTTGAAATCCAGATATTTCCAGAGTTGTCTTTATATATTTGGTAAACATCATCGTTGGTCAACGAATCTATTTCAGGAAACGAACTTATTATATGAGCTGTTAGCTTATTAATTCCACCTTTCCCAATAAGTTTTCCTTCATCTGAACTGTCTTTTTCTCCATTTCGCATTCCAAACCAAAAGTTGTTTTGATTATCAATTTCGATTTCTGTTACATTATTAGAATGTAATCCATTTTTTTTAACAATGTGTGTAAATGAAGTACCATCATATTTTGCTATTCCGTACCCATCTCTTGAAAACCAAATATTTCCATTAGAGTCCTCTTCAATATCTGTTATCCAATTCTTTGTGTCGTCATTAATAGATGTTTCAATTTTAGGATAAGGAATTGGGAAGTGTGTAAATTCTACTCCGTCAAATTTGTAAACACCATTCCAAGTTCCAATCCAAAACCTACCATTACTGTCAATAAAAAATTCACTAATCAAATTTGCCGAAAAGTTATTTTTATCTATCAAATAATTTGTGAATTTTCCATTTTTATATTTAGAAATACCTTTATCTGTATTAAACCATAAATTCCCTTTTGAATCTCCTACTACATTAGTAACTCTGTTTGATGGCAGTCCATCTTTTTTTGTGTAGTACCTCAACGTCTTTCCGTCATATTTTGCTATTCCGTTTTCAATGGTGCCAAACCATAAGTTTCCTTCTGAATCCTCAAAAATCCCGGTAATGTATTGTCCGATTTGTTCAATAGGATTTTCTACTTCTGTTGTCACTATTTTTTTCTCTTGCGAATTACAAGAAGTATGTAGAATGGTTACGAACGCTAGTATAAATATTTTCATTTTCTGGTTTGTTCTAATATGACGCACAACGGTTTGTGTATGATTTCGTAAGGGATTGCGGGCTTCAAACCTATCAAGTTACCACCCAAAATTGATGCGGGTGATACCGCTCGTATACCTCTGAAACCCTTATACACTTTACACATAGTTATAAACATGTTGCTATTGTATGGATTTTATTTCATTAATTTCCTCTTTTAATTCAGCGTTTTCTTGTCTTAGTATTTTAACTTCTTTATTAATCTTAATCATATACAAAGTCAATTCTTCAATCTTCTGAAGCAGTTTTGCATCCATTTCACCAAGGTTCACACCATTTTCGACCACTTCGGTTTCAGATGGAATATCTGGTAATTTTTTATTCTCATTAATATAAGTTTCAACCTCTTCTAGATTTTTGAGTTTATAATCATTGTCGAAAACGAAATCTGACCAACTATCTAAAGTCACTTTTACTTCTCTAGCACCAATTACACCCTCAACTGCTAATTTATAATTTCCAGGATTCGTTGTTCCTATTCCAACACTTCCTCTTGTTAATGTCATCGTTTCTATAACATGATCTATTAAAAAAGTATTAAACTGCAATCCAATATCAGTTGAACCTGTACCCCTTTTAACTAATATCTGAGAATATGCACCAGTATTGTCAGTGGTAAATTTTAATCCTACAGGATGTACACTATTATTACTGTTATCTGTGCTTCTCAAAAGTAGTTTACCATTCTCAAGGTGTAACTTCTCAATAGGGTTGGTTGTAGAAATTCCTATTTTATCACGCATAAGTGTCATGGCATCAATTGTGTGGTCTGTCAAATAAGTCCTGAACTGTAATCCAATATCGGTTGAACCTGTACCCCTTTTAACTAATATCTGAGAATATGCACCAGTATTGTCAGTGGTAAATTTTAATCCTACAGGATGCACACTATTATTACTGTTATCTGTGCTTCTCAAAAGTAGTTTTCCGTTTTGTATATGAAGTAATTCATTGGGACTAGTTACACCTATACCCACATATCCATTTGGTGGGAATATGTTTGTCTGGCTGTAACTATTGAATAAATAAAAAAACATTGCGATTAATAGAATTGACTTTTTCATGATTATCTTAATTATTTAGCTTGAGTTTATCCTGATTTTGTGCAGCCAAAAGCTGAATTCAATATAACACCCAAATATACGTATGGCGGTTATCCAAATACTCTTATAAATATCTTAACAAGGATAAGTAACTAAAAAAACAGATTATAACACCAACAAAAAAAGTATTTAAAAGACTTGGCTATTGATCTATTACGCCATAATTATCCATTATCTAAAAGAACCTGTTATTTCTAAAGTAATGTTTATTTTTCTTTCTTTTCATTAAAATAGAGCATTTTAATGATCCCGTCTGAAAGCCCTATTTTGGGTACGTGAATTTTTTTGGCGCCACTCCACTTGGCAGCAGCGAGATAAATACGGGTAGCAGGAATAATTACATCGGCTCTGTCGGGATTGAGCCCCAGTTCGGTAACGCGTTCATCATACGTAAGGCTTTTTAAGAACTGGTACTGTGCATTTAACCAGATAAGAGACAACGGTTCTCCCGGTGCCCGGTTAGACATTTTGTGCAGTTTGTTAATATTCCCTCCAGACCCAATAATAGACATTTTATTGAGGTTTTTGGTATGGCTTACGATCCATTTTTCAATTTCCCTCCATATTCTTTCTTCAATTACTTCATTTAGCAATCGAACGGTACCTATCTTAAACGAACGGGAATTCACGAGATTTCCCCCTGAGAATATGGTGAACTCTGTACTCCCTCCACCTACATCTACGTATAGGTATGACTTGTCTTTTTCAATAAGTTCATGAAGGTCTGTAGAGGCTATGATCACGGCTTCTTTTTTACCATCTATGATCTCAATGCGTATGCCTGATTTTTTATATATTTTTTCAACTACTTCATGGGAATTATTGGCTTCACGCATAGCAGAAGTAGCACAGGCCATGTATTTTTCTACCCCGTGTACTTTCATGATAAGCTTAAATGCTTTCATGGTATCGATCATACGTTTTTCATTGCCCTTGGAGATCTCTCCTACGGTAAACGAATCCTGCCCCAAACGTACCGGTACCCTGACCAGGGCACTTTTTCTAAATTGTGTTTCTTTTCCTTCTTCTTCAATTACATTATGCACTAATAGTCTAATGGCATTAGAACCAATATCTACAGCAGCAAACTTGCGTATTTTCAAAACAACTGGTTTTAATTAATGTTTTTGTCAAGGTAGTAATCGTACGTGGCAAACTGAGAGCGAACGGGGGGAAGGTCATTTTTTCGATAGGCATTATCCTGCTGGTCGGAAAACACACGTGCTTTTACATTATCGCTCCACCCTATTTCAAAGGTATCGATGAGTTCCTGCTTAATATCGGTATCATAAACAGGGCAGCTCACTTCTACTCTGTGATCTATATTTCTTGTCATCCAGTCTGCCGAAGAAATATACACCGCAGGATCGCCTTCATTGCCAAAAATATACAATCTAGGGTGCTCCAGATACTTATCTACAATGCTAATGGCTTCTATATTTTCACTCATACCAGGCACCTGGGGTATTAAACAGCAAATACCTCTCACTATCATTTGTATCTTTACTCCTGCCCTGCTCGCCTCATACAGTTTATCGATCATTTTATAGCTGGTTAAGCTATTCATTTTCAATTTTATATAAGCCTCTTTACCTGCGCGGGCATTTTTAATTTCATCATCAATTAATTTGGTAAAGGAACTCATGGTATAATGAGGGGAAACGATAAGATGCTTAAACCTGAATACTTTATAACTGGTCTCAAAAAAATCGAAAACTTTATTGATCTCTTTTAGTATTTGCTGGTTGGAAGTGAAAAGTGTATAATCAGAATATACTTTTGCGGTAGATTCATTGAAGTTTCCGGTACTTATAAAGCCGTAACGTTTCAGTTTTTTATCTTCCAGGCGTTCTATCACACATATTTTACTATGTACTTTTAAACCGGGAATACCGAAAATAAGGTGAATGCCTTCGGTTTGAAACTGTTCGGCAAAACCTATATTGGCTTCTTCATCAAACCGGGCCTGTAATTCGATCTGAACGGTTACTTTTTTGCCGTTTTTGGCAGCATTGATAAGTGAATTAGCCACTAAAGAAACTTTTGCCAGCCTGTAAACGGTGATTTTTATACTTTTTACTTTGGGGTCTAGTGCGGCCTCTCTTAAAAACTTAACTACGTATGAAAACGTATGATATGGAGTAAACTGTAAATAGTCTTTTTTGGCGATCTTTTCGAAAAGGCTCCCTTCCATAGAAAGCCCTTTTACCAGCAAAGGCGGATACGGTTTGTACATAAGATCTAAACGTCCCAGGCTGGGGAAGTCCATATAATCTCTTCGGTTGTGGTACCGCCCTCCAGGAATAATACTGTCTGTACTGGCAATCCCCATTTTATCCATAAGAAATGTAAGTGTATCTTTTTCAATCTCCTTATCATACACAAAACGAACGGGTTCACTTACGGTACGCCCTTTTACACTGGTAGATATCTTTTCGATGAAACTCTTACTAAGGTCATTATCAATATCCAGTTCAGCATCACGGGTGATCTTGATCATATGCGCCGAGATGGATTCGTAATCAAATATCCCGAAAATGCTATGCAAACAGTGACGAATAAGATTATCAAGCAAAATAATATAGCTTTTTCCTCCTTCTGAAGGAAGTACTACAAAACGATCTATGGTACGGGGTATTTCAATAAGGGCATAGCGCACCTCTTTTAACGCATCTGTTTTTCCTTTTTTTGATTTTGATTTAACGCGAAGCACCATTTTAACGGCCAGGTATGCAGCACTGTCTTTTAACAGGGGAAACTCAGTGATATCATTTAATATAATGGTCATTAATGCCGGACTTACTTTCGCGAGGAAATAATTCCGGATAAAGTCGCTTTGAGAGGGAGAAACTACTTTTTCGTTTACCATAAAAATGTTTTCTTCCTGAAGCCGTTTTTCAATATTGCTCAGTATTTCCAGGCTTTCGGCCTGTTGCTTGATAACAATTCTGGTAATGTCTTCTAGGAGATCTTTGGCATTGGCACCGCCCAAAACACTTTTTCCTGTTTTACCGGATTGTTCAATTCGCTTTACGGTGGCGTACCGTACCTTAAAAAACTCATCCAGATTATTAGAAAAGATCCCTAAAAACCGTAAGCGTTCAATGAGAGGCACGGTTTCATCTTCGGCTTCCTGCAATACCCGGGCATTAAATAACAACCAGCTTATTTCACGATTAATATACCTGTTGGTTACTTCTTTTGTTATTTCTTCCATATTATTTTAACTGCTTGGGAAAAACGGTTTGCAAAGTACTACCTTTTGTAAGATCTGTCCAATGAGCAATGTCAAATTGTATGCTTACAAAACCGCTTGTAGGCACATTATCTATATATTCATTGCCAAAACTGTTAGCCAGATGGGTAAATGCATGGTTGTGTCCAAAGAGCATTACTTCCTCAAGGGAAGAATTGAGATCTTTGAGAAAAGAAATTACGCTATCACCACTGAAATCGTAAAGTGAATTAGTAATGGTTACCTGTCCCAAAGGGGTTTGAAGGTTTCTCATAAAGATCATGCAGGTGTGTAGTGCCCGGTTCGCCGGACTTGAAAAAACAGTATCACATGAAAATGACTCTCTCGCAAGATAACGAGACACCAAATGTGCATCACTAATGCCTCTTTCATTTAAAGGTCTGTCCTTATCTTCAACAGAATAGTCCCAGGATGATTTTGCATGCCTTACCAAATGTACTTTTTTCATATACTGTGCTTATTAAGGGGAAAGCCTGTCGCGTTTCCAGTCTAATTCCTCATTTAACAAATAACGTAAACGGTCATGAAGCCTGTTGGGTCTTCCCTGCCAAAACTCTATTGAGTAGGGTCTAACCAAATACCCACCCCAGTAGGGCGGCCTGGAAATTTCACGGCCCTCATAACTATTCTCCAGTGTTTTTAACTTGTTTTCGAGGTATTCCCTTGAAGGGATCACTTCACTTTGACGGGATACTATGGCCCCCAGTTTACTTCCTTCGGGGCGGGATTCAAAATAGCCGTCAGACAAGTTTTCGGGTATTTTTTCTGCTTTACCTTTTATAATTACCTGTCTTTCAAGGTTGGGCCAGAAAAAAGAAAGACATACTTGGGGGTTTTGCGCAATAGCGCGCCCTTTTTCACTTTCGTAATTAGTATAAAAAATAAACCCTTCATATGTATATTTTTTAAGTAGTACTACCCGGCTTTTAGGATATCCATCCAGCCCCATTGTAGAGAGTGTCATAGCATTTGCCTCATCTACCCCCCCTGCCTTCTCTATATCAAAAAACCATTTCTGAAACAACTCCATAGGATTTCCAGGAGTATTTTCTTCAAGAAGTTCATCTTTTTGATACGTTTTTCGGTAGTTACTAAAGTCTTTGTTCATAGCCTCGTTTTCAACATGCAATTTACGAGTTATTCCAAAGCTTTAAAAGAAAATTAGCGTGATAACAGCACTCTGTAAAACAAGAAATATACGGTGGTATTAAAAGGTAAATACTTTTCCGTCTTCTGCGAGCTCTACTCTGTCAAAAATTTGTGATGCTTCCTCGGCAAATCCTTCCAGCCCGTCATAGCGGGTAGAATAATGCCCCAGTATCAGTTTTTTTACTTTGGCTTCTTTAGCTATTCTGGCCGCGTCTGTCGCTGTAGTGTGGCCTGTTTTTTCTGCCAGGTGTTTGTGTTGTTCCTGAAAAGTAGCTTCATGATAGAGTGCATCTACTTTTTTAATAATAGGTACAATTTCGGGTTTGTAAGCAGTGTCGCTACAAAACGCATAGCTTTTAGGAGGATCGGGATCAAAAGTAAGTTCTTCGTTGGGAATAACGGTACCATCATCAAGTACGATATCCTTACCGCTTTTAATACGCTGGTAATACGATTTATCTATGTTATGCTTTTCTGCCTGGGTTACATTTAGTTTACGAAGACCTGGTTTTTCACTAAACAGGTACCCGTTGGTATATACACGATGATCTAACGGAATGGTATGGACGGTTACTTTTTCATCTTCAAAAATGAGCTCGCTCTCTTTGGAGGTAAGCTCATGAAAATACAGCGGATAGTTGGTCCAGGATTCTCCCAGTTTTAGATACAAAGTAATTAATTGTTTTATCCCTTTGGGGCCGTAAACATGCAGCTCGGCTTCTCTACCCAATAAACGAAAAGTAGATATAATTCCCGGCAACCCAAAAAAGTGATCTCCGTGAAGATGCGAGATAAAAATATGCCGGATACGGGAAAATTTGATCTTTTGTTTTCTTAGTGCCATTTGCGTACCTTCCCCGCAATCTATTAAAAACATACGGTTATTGATCTCAAGCACTTGTGAGGTAGTGTTATTAAAAGTTCTTGGGGTGGCCGAATAACAGCCCAGTATGGTTAATTTCATAAGATTTTAAAAGTCCAGGTCTCTCTCTATATCTTCCATTTCTATAATATCAAAAGCTTCCTGAAGGGTTGGGGCTATTACGAGCTCATCAGGAATATCATCTACCTGAAGGGCATCGGTTACTATTACAAAAGATTTTTTAAGGTTACGATGGGTGTTTGAAAATGAAATAAACTCCAGTAACTGCAAAGGTTTTAATGTATTCAAAGAAAACAGGTTAAGTATGATATGATCGTTTTTAAATTGATCGTAAGCCGTACGGAATTTTTCAAAAAACATATCAAAAGACTGAGACTCTCTGGTAATGACTACGATATTTCCCTGTTTATCAAAAAGCATGTGTTTACTATTTAATTTTTGAAGCTAATAAGTAAATAACAGCCATACGAATGGCTACTCCATTTTCTACCTGATTAAGAATAATAGCCTGATCAGAATCGGCCACATCGCTTGTTATCTCAACACCGCGGTTAATGGGCCCGGGATGCATGATCACAATTTCTTTATCAAGACGCTCCAGCAGGGCTTTGTTTACGCCATATTGCTGAATGTACTCTCTGGTGGACGGAAAGTAACTGATATCCATACGCTCGTTTTGAACTCTTAACATATTGGCTACATCACACCATTGCAATGCCTTATTAAGATTGAGTTCTACTTCTACCCCCAGCTTGTGAATATATTTGGGGATAAGTGTGGCCGGACCACATACTTTTACCTGTGCTCCCTGCATTTTCAAGGCAAAGATATTGGAAAGTGCTACCCGGGAATGTAAAATATCGCCCACAATTACTACTTTTTTTCCCGCTACTTCTCCCAAACGTTCTCTTATGGAATAAGAATCTAAAAGGGCTTGTGTAGGGTGCTCGTGAGCGCCATCTCCTGCATTCACTATACTCGCATCCACATGCCTGGAGAGAAAAACTCCTGCTCCGGGATTGGGGTGCCGCATAACTACCATGTCAACTTTCATAGATAGTATATTGTTAACCGTGTCAATTAAAGTTTCTCCTTTTTTAACAGACGATTGTGATGCTGAGAAATTGATCACGTCGGCAGATAAACGTTTTTGAGCCAGCTCAAAAGAAAGCTTGGTACGGGTACTGTTCTCAAAAAATAAATTGGCTATGGTAATATCACGTAAAGAAGGTACTTTTTTAATGGGCCGGTTAATGACTTCTTTAAAATGATCTGCCGTTTCAAAAATAAGATCAATATCTGATGGTTTCAGATATTTGATACCCAGTAAGTGATTTACACTTAATTCACTCATTGTTAATTGGTAGGTTTAAGAAAAGAGGTTATCTGTTTATTACATACACTGCATCTGTGCCGTCGTTTTCTTCCCATAGTACTTTTACTTTTTCCTGATTAATTGCATCTACCTGCCTCCCTCTGTAATCTGGTTGTATAGGTAAGTGCCTGCTAAACCTTCGGTCTATAAGAGTTAGTAATTCTATCTCAGCAGGTCTGCCAAACGATTGTATCGCGGTTAAAGCTGCTCTGATACTGCGTCCGGTATATAAAACATCATCGATAAAAACTACTTTCTTATTCTCAACAATAAAATCAATGTGCGTTTTATTGGCTTCCAGCGGTTTGTCTCCTCTACGGAAATCATCCCTAAAAAAAGTAATGTCAAGATACCCCAGTTTTATATCGGGTATCTGATATGATTCTTTTAAAACTCTGGCCAACCGGTCTGCCAGATAGGTACCTCTGGGTTGAATTCCTATTAAAACAGTGCTCGAAAAATCCAGATGATTTTCTATTAGCTGGCATGCAAGACGATGCAGTATAATATTTACTTCCTTTGCGGTTAGCAAGACTTTCTGGCTCATAATATTCGGGCAGAATTATACACTGGTAAAGGTATGCAATTTTTAAATAATAAAAATATGAAACCATAAGAAGCGATAGCGTAAACCAGCCATAGTAAAACAAAAACCCCCCTTGTATAAAGGGGGGAGGAACAATTGTATTATAAAAAGATATTACTTCTCTTTATTATCCATTTTGTCTTTAAGCTCCTGTAACGCATCGAGGTCTCCAAGTGTGGTACGCTCTACTGTGTTATTGGCAGCAGCTTTTACATTCTTTTGCTCTTCTTCTTTAAAGATGGCT
Organism: Ascidiimonas aurantiaca; assembly: GCF_037646345.1. Classification (NCBI taxonomy): domain Bacteria; kingdom Pseudomonadati; phylum Bacteroidota; class Flavobacteriia; order Flavobacteriales; family Flavobacteriaceae; genus Ascidiimonas; species Ascidiimonas aurantiaca. The sequence goes on from NZ_JBBEWR010000015.1 coordinate 11,058, forward strand.
GTATGGGAAGCTACTACTCTTTTAAATTCTTTGTTGAATTCAATGATCTTAAAGTCTGCGGCTTCTCCTTTTTTAAGTTTCTTACCATCTTCTTTTTCAAGATGTCTGGAAGGTACAAAAGCTACAATATCTTCATTAAAATTAATGGTTGCGCCTTTATCAACTATTTCTGCAATCTCTGCATGGTGAACAGTACCTAAACCAAACTCGCTTTCATACTTATCCCATGGGTTTTCAGTAGTTTGCTTATGTCCCAGACTGAGTTTTCTTCCTTCTACATCCAGTTCAAGAACGATCACATCCAGTTGGTCTCCTACGTTGACAAACTCTGAAGGGTGTTTTACTTTCTTGGTCCATGACAGATCTGAAATATAAATAAGTCCGTCAATACCTTCTTCCAGTTCTACAAAGACACCAAAGTTGGTGAAATTACGAACCACTCCGTTATGTTTTGAACCTACAGGGTATTTGGTAGTAATATCGGTCCATGGGTCTGGAGTAAGTTGTTTAATACCCAGTGACATTTTACGCTCTTCTCTGTCAAGGGTAAGAATAACAGCTTCTATCTCATCTCCTACGTTTACGAAATCCTGAGCAGATCGCAGGTGGGTGGACCATGACATTTCTGATACGTGTATGAGTCCTTCTACTCCTTCGGCTACTTCTATAAAGGCTCCGTAGTCTGCAATAACCACTACTTTACCTTTCACTTTGTCACCTACTTTTATTTCATCTCCAAGTGCTTCCCAAGGATGTTTTTGCAACTGTTTAAGACCTAATTGGATTCTTGACTTATTATCATCAAAATCAAGGATCACTACATTTAGTTTTTGATCCAGTTCAACTACTTCGTTGGGGTGATTGATACGGCTCCAGGAAAGATCGGTGATGTGAATGAGTCCGTCAACACCTCCAAGGTCAATAAATACTCCGTAAGAGGTGATGTTTTTAACCACTCCTTCCAGTACTTGTCCTTTTTCAAGTTGACCAATGATCTCTTTCTTCTGTTCTTCAATATCTGCTTCAATAAGCGCTTTATGAGAAACTACCACATTCTTGAATTCATGGTTAATTTTAACTACTTTGAATTCCATGGTCTTTCCTACATACTGATCGTAATCACGAATAGGTTTTACATCTATTTGAGATCCGGGAAGGAAGGCTTCAATTCCAAAAACATCAACGATCATACCTCCTTTGGTTCTGCACTTCACAAATCCGTTTACGATCTCGCCATTTTCATGTGCTGCATTTACACGATCCCATGCTTTAATGGTTCTCGCTTTTCTGTGTGATAAAACCAGTTGTCCGGTTTTGTCTTCACGTACATCAATAAGTACTTCTACTTTATCCCCTACTTTAAGACTGGGGTTGTATCGAAACTCATTTAAAGAAATCACACCCTCCGACTTGGCATTAATGTCAATTATTGCTTCTCTTTCGGTAAGATGCACAACTGTACCTTCTACCACTTCCTCATCGGCCGTGTCCACAAAGTTTTTTTCAACCAGGGTCTCGAATTCTTTAAGCTTTACATCCTCTACCTGCTCAATACCTTCTTCGTATTTTTCCCAGTTAAAGTTTGCTAAAAATTCTTCAGGATTGGATTTTCCTTCCTGAGTTTCTATTTTAATATCTGTTTCAGCCATTGCTGATCTAAAATTTGTATTCTGAGCTCATCAGGGAGAATGCAACATAAACACAGAAGCGTTTTAAACTTGTTTTTTCGATTTTTCCTTTTCCTCCCACGGGTTGCAAAAAGGTCTGCAAAAGTACAATTATAATATTTGATTTACAAACTATTAGCTTCAAAATATTTGCCAGAATGCACAAAGGATTTAATGCTTAAACTAAGTATTGAAAATCAATAAAATAAGTATATTTGGATAAACCTAAAACCTTAAAATTATGAGTGTGAAAAACAAATACCAACCCGTGCTTGACATGGGAGAAAAACTAGCTATTAAAAACGGAGCAGTTTCTGAAGAAAATGGCATCCTAAAAATAAAAGGAGAGGCCCGGACACCATATGAGAAAAATATACTTTGGGATAAGATCAAAGAAATTGGCGGGCAAAATCCCGGAGATATCAAAGCTAATATCACGGTAGCAGACTCTTCTGTCTATCACAAACACGTAGTAAATAAAGGAGATACCTTAGGTAAAATTGCCAAACATTATTATGGGGATGCATCTAAATATATGCTTATCTTCAACGCAAACACTAATAAACTAAAAGATCCAAACCTTATTTACCCTGATCAGGAACTGATTATACCCAATCCATAAAAAAGCCGCTTTACGCGGCTTTTTTATGGATTCTGGATTATTCGCAAGGCATGGTGATAAATGCGCTCAAACTGTTCTTCTATACCCATATCTGAATTATCTATTTCTATGGCATCAGGTGCTTTTTTAAGAGGAGAGTCTTTACGCGTAGAATCAATGGTGTCTCTTTGAGTTATATTTTTAAGCACTTCATCAAAAGTTACCTTATCTCCCCGGTCTATAAGCTCTTTATAGCGTCTTCGTGCTCTGGTCTCTGGCGAGGCTGAAAGAAAGAGTTTAAGTTCGGCATCAGGAAAAACTACGGTACCAATATCACGACCATCCATTACAATCCCTTTGTTCTTACCCATTTTCTTCTGCATATCTACCAGTTTTTGGCGTACTTCTGAGATGGCAGCAACCTGGCTTACCTGACGGGATACTTCCATAGTACGTATTTCTTTTTCTACATTACGCCCATTCATATACATTTCCGAATACCCAAACTCTTCATTAAACTTGAACTGCAACCTGATATTGGGCAATAAACGTATTAATCCTGACGTATTTTGCCGGTCTTTTCCAATAAAACCGTGATCAATAGCAAAAAGCGTGATCGCCCGGTACATGGCGCCTGTATCTACATAAATATATTCAAGGGCTTTGGCCAGTTTTTTGGCAACCGTGCTTTTACCAGTAGATGAGTACCCGTCAATGGCAATGGTGATTTTTTTGGTCATAAAACAGAAGATTATGAAGTTTTATATAATGTGTCTTCCTAATACAGTACAAAGGTACATTATAGGTAGATATTCGTATGATATGAAAATAAGGTTTAGAAAATTTTTAAGAAAAAACCCGGAGTTTTCCGGGTTTTTCACTTATAGCTTCTTAGCGTCTTTTACCGGCTGATCGGTAATGGCTATGTCAATTACTTCACTCATCTCCGTAACATAATGAAAAGTAAGTCCCTTTAAGTACTCTGGCTTTATTTCATCTATGTCTTTCCGGTTATCGTTACAAAGAATAATTTCTTTAATACGGGCGCGTTTGGCGGCCAGTATTTTTTCTTTGATCCCTCCTACGGGAAGCACCTTACCCCTTAATGTAATTTCTCCTGTCATGGCCAGGCTCTTTTTAACTCTTTTTTGGGTAAATAAGGAAACCAGAGAGGTAAGCATGGTGATACCTGCGCTGGGTCCGTCTTTGGGAGTCGCCCCTTCGGGTACGTGAATATGTACATTATATTTGGGGAACACTTCAGTATCAATACCCCATTTGTCTGCATTGGCCTTTATATACTCCATAGCAATAGTAGCCGATTCTTTCATTACCTGTCCCAGATTTCCGGTAATGTTAAGTGTACCTTTACCTTTGGATAAGATGGATTCAATAAAAAGGATATCACCCCCCACCTGGGTCCATGCCAAACCGGTAACTACACCGGCCACTTCATTGTTCTCGTATTTATCGCGTTCTAATCGCGCCGGACCTAAAATATTCACTACATCTTCATCGGTCACTTTTACATTATATTCCTCTTCCATAGCTATGGATTTAGCAGCGTAACGAACCATTTTTGCTATTTGCTTATCCAGGGTACGTACTCCGGACTCACGAGTGTATCCTTCTACTATTTTTTCCATTTGACGCTTACCTATCTTCAGGTGCGTAGTATTTAAGCCGTGCTCTTTTAATTGCTTGGGCAGTAAATGCCGTTTGGCGATCTCAACCTTCTCCTCAATTGTATAGCCGGTAACATTTATAATTTCCATTCGGTCCCGCAATGCCGGCTGTATGGAGGTAAGTGTATTGGCTGTGGCAATAAACATTACTTTAGAAAGGTCGTAGCCTATCTCCAGGAAATTATCATGAAAATCGGTATTTTGCTCGGGATCCAGCACTTCCAGCATAGCTGATGAAGGGTCTCCCTGATGGCTTAATGATAATTTATCTATTTCATCTAACACGAAAACAGGATTTGATTTACCTGCCTTTTTGATGGATTGTACAATTCTTCCCGGCATGGCGCCTATATATGTTTTACGGTGCCCTCGTATTTCTGCCTCATCCCGAAGCCCTCCCAGGGACATACGCACATATTCTCTTCCCAATGCCTCTGCAACCGATTTTCCCAATGATGTTTTTCCCACACCCGGAGGTCCGTATAAACATAAAATAGGAGATTTCATGTCACCCCTTAATTTGAGTACTGCCAGATATTCAATGATCCGCCTTTTTACATCTTCCAGACCGTAATGATCTCTGTCGAGAATTTTTTGGGCCCGTTTCAGATCAAAACGATCCTCAGAATAGTCATTCCAGGGAAGATCCAGAATCAGGTCCAGATAGTTTCGCTGAATAGAATATTCTGCTACCTGCGGGTTCATTCGCTGCATTTTGGCCAACTCTTTATCAAAATGAGAACTTACCTGCTTACTCCATTTTTTGCTTTTGGCACGCCGTCGCATTTCTTCAAACTCTTCTTCATGAGAAACTCCTCCCAGCTCTTCCTGAATGGTTTTCATTTGCTGGTGAAGAAAATATTCCCGCTGTTGTTGATCGAGATCATGACGCACTTTAGACTGAATATCATTTTTTAGTTCCAGTTTCTGAAGCTCGATATTCATATATTTAAGGGTAGCCAATGCTCTTTCCTTTAAGTTATTTACTTCCAGCAATTCCTGTTTCTCTGCTACAGAGAGATTCATATTGGAGGAAACAAAATTGATAAGGAACGAACTGCTTTCTATGTTTTTGATGGCAAAAGAGGCCTCACTGGGAATATTAGGATTATCCCTGATAATTTTGAGTGCCAGTTCTTTAATAGAGTCTATTATGGCATTGAATTCACTGGAATCCTTTTCATCCTTTTTTTCAGAAGTTTCACTCACTTCCGCAGTCATATACGGATCGGTAGTGATAACACTTTTCAGTTGAAAACGTTTTTTACCCTGAATGATCACTGTGGTATTACCATCGGGCATCTTTAGTACCCTGAGTATCTGGGCTACTGTACCCACTGTATGTATATCATTTATACCCGGGTTTTCTACTTCTTCATCTTTCTGAGCCACCACACCCATAACTTTGCTCCCGTTATTGGCGTCTTTAATAAGTTGAATGGACTTATCTCTCCCTGCAGTAATAGGGATCACTACCCCGGGAAAAAGTACGGTATTTCGCAAAGGAAGTATAGGAAGCGTTTTGGGCAGAGCCTCGTTATTTATTTCTTCTTCATCTTCCGGTGTCATTAAAGGTATCAACTCCGCATCCTCTTCAATTCCCTGAAGTGACAAACTGTCAATATTTAAAAACTTATCTTTTGTCATAATGTATTTATGAAGGCCATAATGTCATATATTGCCTCCGGTTACTTTTAAAAATATTGGTATGAATTTTAGTAAACTTCTTAAAAAACAATGCTTAACTTCATTGATAAAAGAAATTCATCTTGTATATGTCAATAGTTATGCCAAGCGTAAAAAGCAATAGGTAATTTTATGTTAAGAAGGTGGAATAACGTTTTATTTGTAGTTTTAGTATAATTCAAAAAAAAAAATTACTCTCAACTGTAACAATATAATATTTCTGTCATCCTTACTATAAATTAGCAACTTTTTGAGCCAAACAAAGTTAGATACCAAAGCTTTAATCCAGAAGTGTTCTCAAGGAGACCAAAGGGCGCAAATGGAGATTTACAATCGTTATTACAAAGCCATGTATAATACGGCACTCAGGATTGTACAGGACAGCTTTGAAGCTGAAGATGTAATGCAGGAATCGTTTTTAAACGCGTTTACGAAACTGGATTCATTTAAAGGCGAAGTTACTTTCGGTGCGTGGTTAAAACGTATTGTTATTAACAACAGTATCTATCATTATCGTAAAAATCAAAAAAAGGGAGAAACCCCTCTTAATGAAGTAATGTACAGGGTCGAAGATTACGATGGAGTGACTTCAGACCATGAGTTTACAAACGTTCAGGCTCAAAAGGTTTTGGAAACCATGAATTTACTGAAAGATAGCTACAAAGTGTCTTTGACCTTACATTTAATTGAAGGTTACGATTATGAAGAAATAAGTGAGATAATGGGAATAAGCTATGCAAATTGCCGAACTATCATATCTCGTGCCAAGGAAAGTTTAAGAAAAAAAATGAACTGAAAATGAAAGATTCAATTGAAAAATTGTTTGAAAGCTTGCAGAATGACTGGGATGTTCATGAACCTGCACCCGATCATAAAAATAGGTTTTTGCAAAAGTTAAATGCACAAAACGAGAAAGTGATCTCTATATCTCGCAAAAAAAGAACCTGGTGGAAACCTCTTAGTATTGCTGCTTCTTTTATACTCTTAATAGCAACCGGAATGTCACTGTTGCGACCTTCGGCACCCGAAGTTTCACCTGAAATAATAGAAACACAGGTGTATTTCACTTCTTTGATCAATGAAGAAATGGAAAAACTTGAAGCCATTTCTGATAAAGACACCGAAAAAATGGTATCTGATGCGATCACGCAAATGAAAAAGCTGGAAATTGATTATGTATTGCTTGAAGCCGAACTGGCAGAAGGCGGCAACAGCAAGCAAATCCTGTATGCCATGATTACCAATTTCCAAACACGAATAGACTTACTTAAAAATGTACTGAACCAAATAGAAGAAATTAAACTATTAAAAGAATCCTCTCATGAAAACCATACTATTTAAATTTGTTATTATAGCCCTGCTTTTACCGTCATTTATCCTGGCAAACAAAGGCTTTAATGGTAAACACACAAAAGAAAAGAAAATTAATAAAGAATTTAATGTAAATGCAGAAGCGCTGCTCAAAGTAAAAAACAGTTATGGCAATCTTTATATTACTTCCTGGAACGAAAACCGAGTAGTTATTGAAGTACATATAAAGACCAATGGCAACAATGAAGAAAAAGTACAAGAAAGACTTGACGAAATAGATGTTGAGTTTGAAGCAGATCCCGGAATGGTCTATGCTAAAACTATTTTTGAAAAGAAAAAATGGGGATGGAACTGGGGCCGTAATAACAATGTTAATATCAAAGTTAACTACACTATTAAGGTACCAGTTACCAACCGGGTAGATCTGTCAAATGATTACGGAGGTATAAATCTTGACAAATTACAAGGAAGTGCTAAAATAAGTTGTGATTATGGTAAGCTGAATATCGGAGAACTACTCTCAGACAATAATATCTTAAGTTTTGACTATACCAGTGGCTCCTCAATCGAGTATATGAAAAGTGGTGAAATTCGTGCAGACTATTCGGGTTTTGAAATTGAAAAAGCGGGAAATTTAATTCTAAATGCCGATTATACCACCTCAAGGATCAAAGATGTAAATACACTTTCTTATAATTGTGATTATGGTTCTGTTATTATTGACCATGCTAAAAATGTAAAAGGAAGGGCTGATTACCTTACCGTAAAACTTGGAAAAATGTCTGGGAATGTAGATCTCGGTTCTACGTATGGGTCCATACGTATCGCTGAACTCTCTAAAGATGCAGGCAATGTAAAAATACGATCTGAATATACCGGTATTAAAATAGGCTATCATCAGGATTATAGTTTTGATTTTACCATAAGACTGGAATATGCCGGTTTAAAAAGCGAAGGACTCGATTTTAAGATAAAAAAAACAGACAATAATGATAAGTACTATGAAGGTTTTCACAGTACTGCCGGTAGCGGGAAACAAATGCAAATAGATTCTGAATACGGTAGTGTACATCTTTACAAAGTTTAATAAACCCATAAATACGATAAAAATGAAAAAACTAATTACTCTAGTTATTGCCCTGGCACTTACTACCTCAATGAATGCCCAATGGTGGGGTAAAGACAAGGTTAAAGGAAATGGAAACGTTATTACGGAAAACAGGAACCTGGGAGAATTTGACGGTGTAGCTTCCGCCGGTTTTATGGATGTAGAAATTGTATCTGGTAAAGAAGGTGAGATCACGCTAAAGGGTGAATCTAACCTATTGAAACATATTGAAACCGAGATCAAAAAAGGTATTTTGAAAATAAAAGTAGAAGAAGGATATCAATTACGTCCCTCCGCAGGCAATAAAATACTTATTACCGTCCCTGTTAATGATATTTCCAGTATTTCACTGGCAGGATCTGGAGATATTGTTACAAAAACGAAACTAAAAGCAACTGATTTTGAAGTAAGATTAGCGGGTTCAGGAGATATCAATGCGCATATTTCAACGGAAAGTATGAGGGTTAAAATGGCAGGATCAGGAGATATTGGTCTAAAAGGAGATGCTGCTGAGGCAGAATACAGCCTTGCAGGTTCGGGAGACATCGATGCTTTTGATTTAAAAGCCCAAAATGTAAAAGTGAATATTTCAGGATCTGGTGATGTGAATGTTCACTGCGACGGGGTTTTGAAAGCCCGTATTGCCGGATCTGGTGATGTACACTATAAAGGAACCCCTACCATGGAAGATAGTAAAAGTGCAGGTTCCGGAAAAATAAAGAAAGCCTGACATTCCAAATATATACCCTAAAAAAAGGAGCCTGAACGTACAGGCTCCTTTTTTTAATGGTATGAAATTAAAAACTATGCTTTTAGAACGATACATCAGTAAAGGACCCATTCTCTAAAACTATAGGCCTGTAATCAATATCGTATGCGGTAAAATGAAACTCACCGGATATCTTTTTACCAACCGGATCGTATTTGGTAATCCTGATCTCTCCCCATTCACCTTCCAATGCATTGGTAAGAAAGCCGCGGTTTTCAGCATTTATCAAAAAACCGGCAACATTTCCATCAGGATTGTTTCTGGCACTACCCAGTTTTAACACACCTGTACCGCTTACTTTAAAGGTTAGAAAAACAGAACGGTTGGAAGACGTCTGGGTACCAACAATATTAATAATAGAAGACTCGGTGTTAACCACCAGCCTGTCTGGTTCAAAAACTTCGCGGTTTACTTCCACTTTAATCATGTTCTCTATGACATCCGAATCGGTGTCAGGAACCAGATCGACAGAAGAATCTCCGAGTGTATCGCCTGAACAGGAAACAGTAAGAAAAATAAGAGGGGACAAACAGCATAGTAGGAATACTTTAATAAATTTCATATTCCTAAAATTTTATGTTAACGAATATAACCTTAATAACGTTAGCTAAAGGTCAACTTCGATGAAATACATAAAAGAATCGTTGAAATACGAATTAAAACTACTGAAAAAATAAGAAATTTAAGTTATTCCTTTTTTTGTCCGGGTACATACATTAATAAAATAAACCCTACAATAAAAAATAAGGTAATAGCGAGTATAGACGACCTCATGCTTCCTGTTAACTGTGCTACCAGCCCGTAAATACCCATCCCTATTACGATCCCGATCTTTTCGGCTACATCGTAAAAACTGAAAAAAGAAGCGGTATCTTCGGTTTCGGGTAAAAATTTGGAATATGTTGATCTTGAAAGTGACTGTATCCCTCCCATTACCATACCTACCAAACCTGCTGCAATATAAAACTGGTTGGGTGTTTCAATAAAATATGCATAAATGCATATCCCTATCCAAATCAGGTTAATAGACAAGAGTGTGGTAATGTTCCCGAATTTACCGGAGGCTCGGGAGGTAAGCCATGCACCGGCAACTGCAACGATCTGTATAAGGAGAATACTGATAATGAGCCCGGAAGTACGTTCACTGGCACTACCCCATTGTAATTCTTCTTCTCCAAAATAGGTAGCTATTAACATCACTGTCTGAACGGCCATACTATACACAAAAAAAGCCCTGAGGTATCTTTTAAGCCGTGGAGTTTCTCCTAACCGGTTCCATACCCCCGAGAGTTCGTTAAAACCGTTCATGAGTATTTTACGGGTTACTTTTTTTCCTTCCTGGTGTCCTTTTGGCAAATATGAAAATGTATATTGGCTAAAACCTATCCACCAGATACCAGTCATTATAAAAGACAATCTGGTAGGCGCTCCTGCACCTTCAAAACCAAACCACTCGTATTTCAGGATCATTATCAGGTTTATTACAAGCAGTAAAACACTGCCAATATAGCCAAGGGAATACCCTTTGGCGCTAATATGATCCTGTTGTTCGGGATAAGCTATATCAGGTAAATATGAATTGTAGAAAACCAGACTCCCCCAAAACCCTATAAGTGCCAGAAAATAACAGGTAAGGCCATAGTAAATGTTATCAAGAGAAAACCAATACAAGCCCACACAGGAAATAGCCCCCAGATAACAGAAAAATTTCAGAAAAATTCTCTTGTTTCCGGTATAATCTGCGATACCTGATAAAATGGGAGATAAAACGGAAACCACAAGAAAGGCGGCAGCTGTAACATAACTTATTAAGGGAGCACGTGCAATATACCCGCCAAATACTTCAATTTTCTCAATATTGGCCTCTCTAAAAAGGGCTCCGTAAAAAAGAGGGAAAATGGCAGAAGCTATTACAAGGCTATATACTGAATTTGCCCAATCATAAAACGCCCAGGCATTAAGTACTTTTTTATTTCCTTTTACAGATGTGGTGGTCATAAAATGATATTAAAAAAAAGCTGTTCCAAAGGAACAGCTGGTAATATAGAAATTAATTCTGTAAAGACTGTAAAAAAAAGATTATCTAAAACTGGTAACGCCAAACTTTTTAGCTTCTTCTACTGCCTTTGGTGCCAGTCTTTTCAGGTTTTGAATTCTTGTGTCATTAGAGGGGTGTGTACTGAGAAACTCTGGCGGTGCCTGCCCTCCGCTTTTTTCTTTCATTCGCTTCCACAACTCTGAAGCTTCATAAGGATCATATCCTGCAATGGCCATAAGCTGTATTCCTATGGCATCTGCTTCATTTTCATGGCTACGGCTAAAGGGCAACATGCCCAGTACATTGGAGCCTAACCCATACGCCACATTAAACAACTGCTGGTCCTGCTCGTCTTTACTCAAGGCAATGTTTCCTGCTACCGCTCCTAATTGTTGCAATGTGCCGGCACTCATACGCTGCGCTCCGTGATCTGCCAAAGCGTGAGCAACTTCATGCCCTAAAACTACTGCCAGCCCGGTTTCTGTTTGCGTAATGGGTAAAATACCGGTATAGACAGCAATCTTACCTCCGGGCATAGCCCATGCATTTACCTGGTCAGACTTAATGAGTGTATATTCCCAACGATAATCTTTGAGATATCCGGGATGGCCATTGGCGGTTAACCATCGTTCGGCAGCAGAGGCAATTCGCTCACCTACATTTTTAACCATGGTTGCCTGACTGGTTCCAGTAACGACTTCACTCTCCGTCAACACCTGGTCGTATTGCTGAAAAGCCATTGGGAATATCTGAGTGTTTGAATAAAAATTAAGCGTGCTCCTCTGTGTAAAAGGGTTGGTTTTACATGAGAAAACAAAGAAAAATACAGAGAAAAAGAATACTGTTCGTTTCATCTTTGATTAAAATTGTTCTGATTAAAGTTACAAAATATTATAATTCGCCAATAATATGCAATTCGGTAAAATCTTTATCTATACTAAGTGTATTGTTTCCGTTCACTTTTACATCTTCAAAAGGGATCTCTACGTTATCAAATTGTATGGCTTTCACTTTAAAAGGTAATCCGTGAAGCTTTATACAAAATTTTTCATAGGTAGTATTATACTTTCCTTCTTTGTGATGTTGTATGATCAGTTCGTTGGGTTTGCCAGTAAGTTTAAACGTACGCAGGCAAAAACGCCCTTTTTTATAGTCGTACCCATCGTTTGAGTCTTCATAGACCGATGATTTCTCTTTCCCAAGTTTATAATACACATCCAGAGTGAGTTCTTTAATTTCTTTTTCTCCTACGTATTGTTGTACGGGATATTTAGGTATTACGGCACCTTCTTTTATAAACAATGGTATCTTATCCAGATCGGCTACTACCCAGTGTTCTTTACCTCCGGTTACGACTTCTTCGTTCCAGTAGTTGTACCATTGCCCTTTGGGAATGTACATTCTTCTTCCCTGAGCATTGGGTTCAAGGATGGGGCATACCAGAATATGTTCTCCAAAAATAAACTCATCTGTGCGATAGTGGGTCTGTGAATCGTCTTGGTCATAATAAACCAGTGATTTGATCATGGGTATTCCCTCGTTGGCATATTTCCAAAACATGGTATAAAGGTAGGGAAGCAACTGGTACCGTAATTCAATAAATTTTCGGGTAATAGTAAGCACTTCTTCATCAAATGACCAGGGTTCCTGATCACCGTGATCTCCACTGGAATGCACTCTGCAAAACGGATGAAAAACACCGAGTTGTATCCACCTGGTAAAAAGCTCTCCGGTAGGGTGCTCGGCAAATCCTCCAATATCGGTGCCGGTAAAGCTCATTCCGCTCATACATAAACGTTGTACCTGTATGTTCGCTATCCAGAGATGCTCCCATGTAGCTACGTTATCTCCGGTCCAGGAAGATGTGAATCGCTGCGCTCCGGAATAGGCAGATCTGGTAATGATAAAAGGGCGCTTGGGAAAAGCAAAGCGTTTAACTCCCTCATAGGTAGCACGGGCCATTTGCATACCATATACATTATGTGCCTTACGATGGCTACATGGGTGCCCGTCATAATCATGTCTCACATCCAGAGGAAAGGTCTTGGTCGGTACTTCCATCACAGCCGGTTCGTTCATATCGTTCCATACGCCTTTTACGCCAATATCGGCTATGAGTTCTTTAAAAAGGCCGGCCCACCATTCACGCACTTCGGGTTTTGTATAATCGGGAAAGTTACATTCTCCGGGCCATACTTTTCCACGCATGTAGGGGCCATCTGCCCGTTTGCAGAAATAATCATTTTCAATGGCCTGTCGGTACACCCAGTAATCTTTATCTATTTTTATTCCGGGATCAATAATAACTACAGTTTTAAATCCATCATCTGCCAGGTCGCTTACCATTTGTTTCGGGTCTGGAAAATATTCTTTGTTCCAGGTAAAACAGCGAAAACCATCCATATAATCTATATCGAGATAAATCCCGTCGCAGGGAATTTTTAATTCTCTGAATTTGGAAGCGATGTCACGTACTTTACTTTCGGGGTAATAGCTCCATTTACACTGATGGTAGCCCAGAGTCCAAAGCGGGGGAAGCTCGGGTTTACCTGTAAGGTCTGTATAGCTGGAAACTACCTGGGCTATAGAAGGGCCATAAAAGAAATAGTAATTCATTTCACCACCGTCTGCCCAAAAACTGGTTACGTTCCTTCGTTCGTGGCAAAAATCAAAATGTGTTCGAAAAGTATTATCGAAAAAAATACCATAGGCCATTTTACGATTTAGCCCAATATAAAAAGGTACATTTTTATATAAAGGATCCTGATCTTTACCAAAGGCATACTGATCGGTACCCCAGTTATAAAGCCTTTTTCCTTTGAGGTTTACATGAACCGGTTTATCTCCCAAGCCATAAAAACTTTCTGCCTCATTAATGGCTTTACTCATTTTTACAATATTACCTCCAAATTCATAGTTTTCTTCCCAGTGAAAACCCTGCTCATCTTCATTGATCAGGTTTCCTTCCAGATCATAAATACTAACTCTCAAGTTCTCTTTTTGTATGGTAAGTACTAATTTGGCGGTAGTTACTTTATATTCATCTCCTACTTCTGACACTTCCAGGTGATTGTATCCGAAATTGGCTTCCTGATCTATAGCATATGAAAAATCGGGTTCAAAAACCCCTTCTGTGGCATACCGAAAACGGATCACACTGTCTCTTAGAACAGAAACTTCCAGAATAACATCGTTACGCGTGTAGAAGTAAATACGATCGACCTCTTTTTTGTAATTTACAATATAAGAAGGGTATAAATTACCTTTATACTCAAGTTCTGTGTTCGTAATCATGGCGGATATTTATAATAGCCTACAAATGAAATACTTTTAGGCTTAAAAAGAAATAAATGTTTATAAAAATTGAAAAACGACCACTCCTAAAGGCGGAATGGTAATGGTTGCTGAAAAGGAATGTTGCTGAAAGGCATGCTCCTGAATGGGAATTTCTTTTTTATTACTTACACCGCTTCCTCCGTATTTTTTGAAATCACTGTTAAATATCTGGCCAAGCCTTCCTTTTCTGTCTAAACCAATTCTGTACTCTTTTAATACCCCGGGAGTAAAGTTACAGGCTATGACAAGGTCCTGCTCAGGGTTATGCCCCTTACGCATATAGGTTAGTACGGAATTGGCGGCATCATTATAGTTTATCCATTCAAAGCCTTTATCGCTAAACTGTTTTTCATACAATGCAGGATGGCTCTTATAAACTTCATTCAGATCGGTAATGAGTTTCTTGATCCCTTTATGAAAATCATATTGTAAAAGATGCCAGTCCAGGCTTTGCTCAAAATCCCATTCTTCTGACTGAGCGATCTCTGCTCCCATAAAAAGCAGTTTTGTGCCGGGATGGGTGTACATATAGCTATACAGGGCTCTGAGGTTGGCAAATCTTTGCCATTCATCACCAGGCATACGCCCGAGTAAGGAACGTTTTCCATATACTACCTCATCATGAGATAGCGGCAACATGAAGTTTTCGGTAAACGCATAGGTCAAACTGAAGGTAATATCATTTTGATGATATTTTCGGTAAATAGTATCTTTCTTGAAATATTCCAGGGTATCATGCATCCATCCCATCATCCATTTCATTCCAAAACCAAGGCCTCCGGTATATACGGGTTTGGATACACCTGTAAAAGAGGTAGATTCTTCTGCTATGGTCTGTACTCCTTTAAAACTGCTATATACTTCCTGATTAAGCTCTTTGAGAAATGAAATAGCCTCCAGGTTTTCTCTCCCTCCGTACTGGTTGGGTTCCCACTCTCCATCTTCACGGGAATAATCAAGATATAGCATGGAAGCCACGGCATCTACTCTAAGGCCGTCTGCATGAAAGACATCCAACCAGAAGAGTGCATTACTAATAAGAAAAGAGCGTACTTCATTGCGGCCATAATTAAAAATAAGGCTCTTCCAGTCCGGGTGAAAGCCTTTACGCCTGTCAGGATGTTCATAGAGATGAGAGCCGTCAAAGAAACCCAATCCGTGTGCGTCTTCGGGAAAATGAGAAGGTACCCAATCAAGAATGACACCTATATTGTTCTGATGTAGTGTGTCTATAAGCAGCATAAAGTCTTCAGGGTTTCCAAACCGTGATGTTGGAGCAAAATATCCGGTGAGTTGGTAACCCCAGGAAGGATCGTAAGGATACTCCATCACGGGCATAAACTCTACATGGGTAAACCCGGTTTCTTTCAGGTAGTTTACCAGTTCCTGAGCCAGTTCTTTATAGGTTAAAGACCGGTTTTCATCTACATTTTTCTTCCAGGACCCCAGATGCATTTCATATACGGCATAGGGCCTGTCCAGGCTGTTCTTATCTTCCCGGTACCCCATCCATTTACTGTCTTTCCAGGCATATTCTTTATCCCACACCACGGATGCCGTTCTGGGAGGGTGCTCACAAGATCTGGCAAAAGGATCGGCTTTTTCTGTTTGTATGCCGCTTGCATGAGATTCAATTTTGTATTTGTACAGGGCGCCGTTACTTACGTTGGGCACAAAGCCTTCCCAGATACCACTTTCGTCCCACCTCACAAAAAGTTTGTGTTCTCCTTCCTGCCAGTAATTAAAATCCCCTATAACAGATACACTTTTGGCCGTGGGTGCCCACACTGCAAAATAAGTGCCTTTTACGCCATCTTTTTCAATACAATGCGCCCCGAATTTTTCATAAAGCCGGTAATGTTTTCCCGATTTAAAAAGATTGATATCAAAATCTGTAAACAGACTGTGCGCTAACGCTTTATTCATTTTTTATCAATTAGTTATAATTCATAATACTGGCTATTCCTTCCAGAGGAATGACAGCCCATCGCGGACGCGAATTAAGTTCATATCCTAACTCATAAACGGCTTTTTCGAGCATACAATATTTTAGTATAAATTCTATTTCCCGGCTGTACCCTATGTTAAGGTTTTCATGCTGTACTTTCTCTACATAGGTTTCCATAAAGACACCAACCATAAAACGATATAGTATTTCTCCGGCTTTGAACAATTCGTGTTTATCATGCGAATACTTGTCACTGTTGTTAAAAATAGTGGAGTAAATGGCATAATGAAAAGAACGAAACATCCCTGCAACATCTTTGAGAGGGGGTTGTTTTACTTTACGGTCACGTATGGTACTTTCAGGCTCTCCTTCAAAGTCAAGCAAATAAAAATCATCTCCATGTACCAGTACCTGGCCCAGATGGTAATCGCCATGAATACGAATACGCTCCCCTTTGAGCTGAGTCCAGTCAAAATCTAAAAATCGCTTTCGTATCTCTTTTTTTCGTTCCAGGAACTGTTGTGCCAGCTCCATAGCTATCCCGTCTAGTTTGTGTAAATTGTTCTCAATAGTGTTTAAGCGGTTCTGGAACTGATAAATAAGACGGTTTTTGAGCCAAACGGTATAATCTCCGTTATAGTGGGCCGGGGTAAATGCTGTGTTGTGAATATCACTCCCCAGGGCAATGTGCATTTGGGCAGTACGAAGTGCTAACTGACGTATTTTAGTAAACAGATTAAGTCCTGCCCAATCTATAATCTCTGGCGGAATGTCTGTAATACGCAATCGTTTAAAAAGAGAAACTTCCGGTAAGCTGTTTACTGTTATCTTTTTGTATTCGAGATTGGAAAAAACTTTATGCAGTTCCTTCAGCATGTATGCCCAGGCATCTCCTTCATTGGGCACCAGTTCCTGCATAAGAGCCAGTGTAATTACTTCTTCTTTGTTATGACTTACACTTATACTTCCGGTATATGCAGGTGTGTTGGTAAAAGAACTGTTTTCGGTGAGAAATCGGCTTATCTCATAATCAGGATTTGTATTTATGTAAATACGTCTAAAGAACTTAAGCACGAGTTTGTCATTGTAAATAATAGAGGTATTACTCTGTTCAACCCCCATAAAACGGGAAGATATATATTTCTTTTCCTCCAGGCTCCTGCCTTTGTGAAATCGTACTTTAAGCGCCTCTTCTTTGCTTTCTGCATGCAGGATACATTCAAACAAATGCTTTCTAAAAGCTTCCAGGTGCAGTGCATCTATCAGATATCCTTCTCGGTCATTGCATTGTAATTTGCAGATGGTGGTATAATCTTCATTTTGATGAACGGAACTGAATGCCAGTGGTATGAAATAGTTTTGAAAAAATGCTTCTTTAAAGTTTACTTCTAACAACACACCGTAGTACAGATCGTTTCCGGAAACTATAGGAAAGTGATCTACAATCTCAATATATTTTAAAGTACTGGCTTTACCGGCATACCACCTTTTCTGAACAATATACTTTTCAAGTATGTCTTCTGAAAATACTTTCACAAACTCTTCATCATCAAAAACTGTATCCCAGTTCGTTTTAAACGAAAAGGAAGCTTTGAATATCTCCTGCCCGGTTGCTTTTTCCATGACTATGTATTGATTTTAAACAGGTGAAAAGGTAATGAAGGGTCGAGCTCTACAAAACACCATTCTTTGTCCCATACATAACTACTGCCTGTAACCGTATCTAACAAATGCATTTGTTGCCCTTCTTTAAGGCCCAGTTCGGCCAAAGGCACTTTGATCCATGCCTGCCTCTTATAATAAGAATCCAGGCTAACTACCATGAGGGTTTCATCTTTTCTGTCGTCATCATATTTGTAATACGCCATGACCTTGTCGTTATCGGTCTCACAAAAAAGAATGTTATGAGTTTGTTGTAAGGAGGTGTATTTTTTACGAGAGGCATTCAGCTTTTTTATGATACTGGTTAATTTGTTTTCCAATGCCCAGTTCCAATGCCGTATCTCATATTTTTCAGAGTTGAGATATTCTTCTTTCCCGGGATATGGTTCTGAGACCATTTGTTCAAATACGGGTCCGTAAATACCTGTATTAGAGCTTAAAGTTGCTGCCAGAAAATATCTGTGTAAATAGGTAGCTTCGTTGGCTCCCTGAAGAGAATACGGATTAATATCGGGTGTATTGGGCCAAAAATTGGGTCTAAAATATTCTTTTTGATCGGTTTGTGTAAGCTCGGTCATATAGTCTATGAGTTCCTCTTTGGTATTCCTCCATGTAAAATAGGTATATGATTGTGTAAAACCCTGTTTGGCAAGTTGCTGCATTACTTTAGGGCGGGTAAATGCCTCAGACAGAAAAAGTACATCGGGATAGCGGCTTTTTACTTTCTTGATAAGCCAGCCCCAAAAATGAAATGGTTTGGTGTGGGGGTTATCTACTCTAAAAATCCTTATGTTACAGTGTTCTATCCAGAAAAACATAATGTCTTTCAGTTCTTCCCAAAGAGCTTCCCAGTCTTTGCTCTCAAAATAAATAGGAAGTATATCCTGGTATTTTTTAGGAGGGTTCTCTGCATATTGCACGGTACCATCGGGTCTCCATTTAAACCATAGCGGATGTTTTTCTACATACGGATGATCTGGTGCTGCCTGTAATGCAAAATCCATAGCGATTTCGATACCCAGGGCCTTTGCTTTATTTACCAGATCAATAAAATCGTCCAGCGTTCCTAACTGCGGATGTACGGACGTGTGTCCTCCATAACGAGAACCAATACCCCAGGGGGAGCCTACATCGTTCTCTTCTGCAGTAGTGGCATTATTTTTACCCTTTCGGTTTACCTCTCCAATAGGATGTATTGGTGGAAAATACAACACATCAAAACCCATATCGGCAATACGGGGCAACAGGCGCTCACAGTCTTTAAAAGTGCCGTGGGTATCTGGTTTTTCGGAAGCGGAACGGGGAAAGAACTCGTACCAGGTAGAAAACCGGGCTTTTAACCTGTCAACATATACCTCTAACTCCGGAGAGCTATAGGCCAGTTTTTTTTCAGGAAACTTTTTAAAGATCTCTCTGAGTTTTTGAGAAGCTGCTTCTTTGATAGATTCTTCATAATGATCTTCACTTGAAAACCATTTTATCAAATTATCCAGATACTTTTTATCCTGCTCATCGGCCTTTGAACTTATTTTCATAAGAAAATCAATTCCCTCCAGCAATTCTGAAACTACATGCTGGTCATCTTCTATTTTTCTTTCAATACTATGTTGCCAATTTAGTGCATAATCAACCCACCCTTCCAGGTAATATGAATACAAACCTTGTTTTTCAACTATAAAAGTGCCTTCCCAAAAATCATTTCCTTTAGGGCACATGCGTACCTCCTTAAAGTTTGTATCATGTTCATGTTTATAACGCAGAGCACATTCTATTACGTCATGCCCGTCTGAAAACACATCTGCCGTGACGGTTACCTTTTCCCCTACAACTCGCTTCACATAATAAAGCCCTCCATTTAACTGAGGAAGAACATTTTCAATAATAACCCGTGTTTGGTTCAACATTTTTAAAAAATTTAGTACCTGCTAAAAATATAAAAAAGCTTTTAAATTAAATAACTTGCACTCCCAAATAGATTCGCTATGTCATCAGAAAACAAAAACGCTTCTTACAGACAGGATATTCAGGTTCCCAAACCTATAATTTATACCGGGCAACTTTTACAGACCTTCTCTAAAAAATGGGCTTCCCGATATGCAGCCAGGCTCTTTATAACCCCTATGAAACACCCTATGCCGAAAAGGGAATTTGAAATGGATCGATCCAGTAATCAATATACTTTACAACTCCCGGAGAGTCAAAAGGAAATTGTAGTCTATGAATACGGAGACGGCCCCAAAACGGCGCTTCTGGTTCATGGCTGGAGCGGCAGAGGTACACAGTTAGTTAAAATTGCCGAAGCTCTGCTGGCACAGGGATACAAAACAGTTAGTTTTGATGCACCCGCCCACGGTAAAGCCAAAGGACGTACGACCAACTTACGTGAGTTTATTGAAGCTGTTTTATTGCTGGATAAGAAAACCGGGCCTTTTGACATAGGTGTAGGACATTCTCTGGGTGGTATGACCCTTCTCAATGCGGTACGAATGGGAATATCTCTTCAAAAAATAGCCATTGTGGGAAGTGGGGATATTGTAACCGATATTATGGATGATTTTGTGTCAAAACTGGAGTTAAAACCTGAAATACGACATCTTATGCAATATAACTTTGAAAACACTTTTGGCGAACCCATGAATAATTATGCGGCCAGTGAAGCCGCCAAAAAAGTACAGGCTCCCGTGTTAGTAGTGCACGATGAAAATGATGTAGAGGTTCCGGTAAGCAGCGCTAAGAACATTGTAAAACACCTCCCCAATGGCGAACTCTTTATTACCCGGGGGTTGGGGCACCGAAAGATTTTAGGGAATGGTACGGTTATTGATAAAATTATTTCATTCATACATAAATCATAAAATATCATGAAAAAATTACTGTCACTTTTAGCATTTACCTCAATACTTTTTATTTCCTGTGAAGGCGATCCCGGCCCTCCGGGTCCTCCCGGCCCGCGTGGAGAAGATGGCTTTAATATAGTAGGAGTCGTTTTTGAAGAGATAGGGGTAAATTTCACACAGGCTAATAATTACAAAGAGTTAATCCCATTTCCGGAAAATATAGAGGTATTAAGAACAGATATCGTTTTGGTATATCTTTTAGAGGATGTAGTAAATGATGGGGTTGGAGGTACTGCCGACCTTTGGACCCTGCTTCCAAAAACAATATTTACCTCTCAAGGCACCCTACAATATAATTTTAACCATTCTTTTTTTGATGTTGAGGTTTCTTTGGAGGCTGATTTTAATCTCAATAATGTCCCTCAGGGCTTAGCTCTGGATCAAGTGTTTAGAATTGCTATTATCCCGGCAGATGAGTTCTCTCAAATGACTGATGTAAACCTCAACAGCATGCAGGAAGTCATGCAGGCCTTGAATAAAACCCAAAAAGATATAATTAAAACTTTTTAAAACTTTAAAATCAGGTTACAAATTGTAATCCTAAGGTATTGCTTACGACCTACCTATCATATAATCCGTAACTTTACAAAAACGAAGTTTATGAAACATATTTGGTTGTTAGGTGTGTTGTTTTGCCTTGTCGGTTGTCAGGGAAATGCCCAGCAAAAACACAAGGCATCAAAAACACAAAAAGAAGAGAAAACATATGCAATACAAAAAACTGATGCAGAATGGAAAGCGCAGTTAACCGATATGGAATATTTTGTTTTGCGTAAAAAAGGAACCGAAAGGGCCTTTACAGGAAAATACAATAAGTTTTATGAAGAAGGTACATATGTTTGTGCCGGATGTGGCACAAAACTTTATGAAAGTCCGTATAAATATAACAGTGGTAGCGGTTGGCCTTCATTTGACAGAGGCTTTGATGCCAACCTGGCCTATGAGAATGACACTTCACACGGAATGGTACGCACAGAAATACTTTGCGGCTCCTGTGGCGGCCATCTGGGCCATATTTTTAATGACGGACCTGCAGATACTACAGGGAAAAGACATTGCATTAACTCGGTAGCACTTAAATTTATCCCAAAAAATGAAACCAACTAAATCATATCCTTTTACAAAAAGCGAAGCTGAATGGAAGGAGGTATTGACCCCGGAAGAGTATCGAATACTTAGGGAGCAAGGTACGGAGTACCCGAATACGGGTAAATATAACCTTCATTTTGAAAAAGGATCGTACGTATGCAAGGGTTGTAAGCAGCCCCTGTTTGAAAGTGATCAAAAATTTGAAAGCGGATGCGGATGGCCCAGTTTTGACGATGCCAAAGAAGGGGCTGTAGAGTATCGTAAAGACACCTCTCACGGTATGATACGTACCGAAATTGTTTGTACCCGTTGCGGCGGGCATCTGGGGCATGTTTTTAATGATGGCCCGACTTCTACGGGCATGCGCTATTGTGTAAATTCTGCCAGCATTGATTTTAAAGATATTTCTTAACTTTAGCAACGGCTTCTCCCGAAGCCGTTGTTAATTAATTATCCTTTTATGAAAAAATGGGTACTTTTACTTAGTCTGTTAAATACACTGCTGATAACTGCCCAATCAGGTACTTTGATAGTACTTAATAAATCAGATGATACGGCAGACTTTATCAATCTTGATTCCGGTAAAAGTATGGCTACCCTGCCCACCGGTGATGGCCCACATGAAGTAGCTGTAGCGCCTGATGGCAAAACCGCGGTGATCACCAACTATGGCAGGGCCTCATGGCCGGGAAACTCACTAACGGTACTGGATATTCCCGGAAAAAAAATTATAAAAACCATTACGCTTGACTATAAGGCACCACACGGAATTGAATACATAGAAAAAAATACCGTGCTGGTAACCTGCGAAGAAAGTAAAAAACTCATACAGGTAAATATTAAAACCGGTATTGTTGAGAAAGCGATAGATACGGAACAACAAACCAGTCACATGGTTACTTATGCACCTAAATACCAGCGTGCTTTTGTTGCCAATATACGCTCGGGTAGTGTTTCTGTAATCAACGTAAAACAGGAGCAACTGGAAAAAATACTTCCTACCGGAAACGGGGCCGAAGGACTGGCACTTTCTGCCAACGGAAAAGAAATATGGGTTACTAACAGAGCTTCCAATACCATTAGTGTGGTGGATGCCTCTTCACTTGAGATCAAAGAGACACTTCCCTGTGAAAAGTTTCCCATCAGGGCCAAAGCAACTCCCAACGGGAAATATGTACTGGTCTCAAATGCGCAATCAGGAGATATCAGTGTTTTTGAGGCTGTAGGGAAAAAACTAATAACCAAGATCTCTATGGAAGCTACAGCAAAGGAAAAAGAAGCTTCCCGACTTTTTCAGGATTTTGGTGAAAGCCCGGTTCCAGTGGGTATCCTTGTCCTTCCTGATAGCAAAACGGCTTTTGTAGCAAATACCAATGCTGATATTATTACAGTAATTGATCTCAATACACTACAGGTAGTAAAGCGGCTAACGGCCGGTAAAGAACCGGACGGTTTGGGATACTCGCCCCTGTAGATTTAAATACGGTTAAAAATTTACTCCTTAGAAAGTTATTGCGTAACTTCGTCACTTCAAAAAAATCAGCTAATAAAACTATATTGTAATGAGTACATATGACGTCATTGTTCTGGGAAGTGGTCCCGGGGGATATGTAGCCGCAATAAGGGCCTCTCAATTAGGGTTAAAGACCGCCATTGTAGAAAGAGAAAGTCTGGGCGGAGTATGCCTTAACTGGGGGTGTATTCCTACTAAGGCCCTGCTTAAATCGGCACAAGTTTTTGAATACCTGAAACACGCAGGTGACTACGGGCTGACGGTGAATGATTTTGATAAGGATTTTGATGCTGTTGTAAAGCGAAGCCGCAATGTAGCAGATGGTATGAGTAAAGGCGTACAATTCCTTATGAAAAAGAATAAAATAGATGTGCTGGAAGGGAATGGAAAGATAAAGCCCGGAAAAAAAATAGATGTTCAGGATAAGGACGGGAAAACTACCGAATACAGTGCCCAAAATATTATTATTGCTACGGGAGCCAGATCAAGGGAGCTGCCCAGTTTACCGCAAGATGGCAAAAAAGTAATTGGGTACCGGGAGGCCATGACCTTACCTGAGCAACCTAAGAAAATGATCGTTGTGGGAAGTGGTGCCATAGGCGTAGAATTTGCCTATTTCTATAATTCAATGGGTACGGAAGTTACGGTTGTAGAGTTTCTACCAAAAATTGTTCCCGTAGAAGATGAGGAGGTTTCCAAACAACTGGAACGAAGTTTTAAAAAGAGTGGTATTAAAATAATGACCTCTTCTGAAGTCACCAGTGTAGATACTTCAGGCAAAGGTGTAAAAGCTACCGTAAAAACGCCTAAGGGCGAGCAGGTACTGGAAGCCGATATAGTACTTTCGGCCGTAGGTATCAAATCGAATATTGAGAACATAGGGTTGGAAGAAACCGGTATTGCCGTAGATCGCGATAAAATACTGGTAAATGATTTTTACGAAACCAATATACCCGGTTATTATGCCATTGGCGATGTAACTCAAGGGCAGGCACTGGCTCACGTAGCCTCTGCCGAAGGTATTTTATGTGTTGAAAAAATAGCCGGTATGCATGTAGAGCCGTTAGATTATGGAAATATCCCAGGTTGTACTTATTGCTCACCGGAAGTGGCTTCGGTTGGACTTACCGAAAAACAGGCAAAAGAAAAAGGCTATGATATTAAGGTAGGTAAATTTCCTTTTTCTGCTTCAGGGAAAGCCAAAGCTAGCGGACACGCCGAAGGCTTTGTAAAAGTAATTTTTGATGCCAAGTATGGTGAGTGGCTGGGTTGCCACATGATAGGTAATGGCGTAACCGATATGATCGCAGAAGCTGTAGTTGCACGAAAGCTGGAAACTACCGGACATGAGGTATTAAAAGCAGTTCACCCCCACCCTACTATGAGTGAGGCTGTAATGGAAGCAGTTGCCGATGCCTACGATGAGGTTATCCATCTGTAAACCTTATTTTTTAGCTTATTAATTTATTGTTCAGCTCATAAAAAAAGCGAAAGGATTTCCTTTCGCTTTTTTGTGTATGCTGTTTTGATTCTATTACAGGAACAAGTACCCTACAGATAACTGGAACACGCTGTTGTTTACTTCCAGCATTTGAAAAACATCGGTAAAGCCCATGTTATATCGTGCCTGAAAAAACAGGCCGTTTTCCAGTTGATACCCCAATCCAAGGTTGGCACTTAGATCAAAGATCTCCGCATCTATGTCACGACCTTCCAGTTTATCATTTACCAAAAGCCCTAACTGAGGGCCGGCCTCTACACTAAAATTATCTGTAATATAATATTTGAGCAGTACAGGAACCGCCAGGTAATCTACATCTACGTCAAAATCAATATTATTTTCAGTAATGGTAGTTCCCTGAGATGTATATAAAAACTCTGGTTGTATAGCCCATTTTTCAGATAGTCTGGCCAGTGCCACAAACCCCAGGTGAAAATCGACTTTGCTGTCAAAGTTATCAGAGTCCTCACCTCTGAACATAGCGTAGTTACCCCCGCCTTTTATACCAAATACCACACGCTCCTGTGCGTTGGAAAAAGAAAGTGCTCCCAAAGCACAAATCGCTACTAAAATAAGTCTTTTCATGATGAATTATATTTATAAATTTCGCGCAAAAGTACTGTTCCCGGGAAATTTTTTATTGTGAATTTATCTTTTTTTTGCCGCGATTTTATAAGAAAAAGAACGTCAGTCAGTTAAAAATTTTCCATAAAGTGATTTTTTTTCTACAGAACTGTAAAATGGAATAGAACTGCTTATTTATGAAGGTCACAAAACCAGAATTCATGATCCCAGGAAACTTTAGAGGCGGTTGATTCATTTGATGCATATCCCTGTTTCACAATTTCACCACGAGTAAATAGTACAGGCTTCTTAAAAATGGGGCCGTCAAAAACAAAGGTGTGAAACTCTCCGTTTTCTCCGCAGGGGTCCACTCCTTCCGGTAAATCTTCCAGAAACTGTCTATCAACCAGTCTTCCTGCAAACTCAGGCCCCAGTAAACGGGCATTCACACAAACCGTAATGGCTTTAAATCCGGATTCTATAATTTGCAGGGCCAGTTCTCGGGTATTCATACCCCATAAAGGAAAGATGCCTTTTAGGGATACCTGAGCGAGTTGCTCTTCTCTGTAGGCACGAAGATCTTCAAGAAAGATATCTCCAAACACTGAACCCTTAAAACCCTGATCTGAAAGTGCGGTCATTTCGCTGTGCATAACAGCGTTGTACGATTCCATAGAAACTGCACCTGCAAGGTGTATTATATGTAAAGGCAATCCTGTTTGTTCTACTTGTTCTCTTAGCAACGATTCCCGCAAACCGTGCATAGAAACCCTTTGGTTCGTTTCGTTTACGGTGGTTACTAACAGGGGGACATCTAATTCCGGGTTTTCCATGATCTTATGAAGGGCGAATGCGCTGTCCTTCCCGCTGCTCCAGTTACAAAATACTTTCATAGGTATCAGGATGCTAAAAAACTTTGAATGGCCAGGTCATAGCTTTGCAGGCCAAATCCTAAAATCACACCTTTTGCTGCAGGTGAAATATATGAGGTGTGCCGAAAAGATTCGCGTTTAAATGTATTGGAGATATGCACTTCCACCACCTGGGTTTTTATGGCTTTTACAGCATCACCCAGCCCTACGGAAGTATGTGTATAGGCAGCCGCATTTAAAACTATGCCATCATAACTAAAACCGGTTTGCTGTATTTTATTGATAAGCTCTCCCTCTATATTAGACTGATAATACTCCAGTTCTACATCCCGGTATTTCATTTGTAAGTTCCGGAAGTAGTCTTCAAAAGTAGTATTGCCATACACGTCTGGTTCCCGCTTACCCAGTAAATTAAGGTTAGGGCCGTTAATAATAATGATCTTCATACAATACAGGTTCTTGCAATGTAAAGGTAACCAAAACCCAAGACAGAAAAAAGCGGAAGAGAACTTCCGCTTTTTAATATGTTTATTGTACGCGTTGTGGTTCCAAGCTTAATTCAAACCAACCTGTTGAATATTTTCTGATAAAATACAGTGTGGTCATAACAGAACGTCCTACCACTACATCATCACCAAAATTAATGATCACAGCTCCTAATTGATCATTGCCCTGGGTAAATGTTTTTTGAATAGTCTGGCTATCGGTCGTTTCCAGAGATGATCCAAATTTCAGACCTATTTTTTTAAGGATCCCATCGATAGGGTCTATTGAAAAATTATTGGCAAACTTGACACTTCTGGTATCTGTGATCGTGGTCGTAACTAATAAGTCTATTTCTTCAATTTCTATCTTGATAGAAGAGGCATACTGGTTAAGGTCCCAGTTAAAAATAGGTAATCTGGGGTGATAATCGATTAAATTGATTTTGTTTGGAAAATATAAATTCGCTGCTTTCCTGAACTCTATATCAAATAATTCTTCAGGTTGCGCCGAAAAATAGGTGATTAACTCAGAACCAAGCCCGTTTCTACCATTAAAAAGTACCCGTACCTTAAACTCAAAAAAACCTTCGGTCCAAATGGAAGAACTGCTTCCTATTTTGTATCCGTACATCTCCGGATCTCCTGATTGATCTGAGATCTTATCATACACACTTCTCGGATCTCCATTAAGTTTGAAAAAGCTAATATGCTCCTGAAAGTCATACGAAAACTGTCCTTTGGTAGTAGCGGGCGATATATTATAGTAAATATAATCGCGTTGCCAGCCGTCAGCCGTGTTATAAATATTGTAGGCATCAGCAACAGTTTGGTCTAAAGTGGAAGTTAATCTATCAAAATTGTCTGACTTGAGTACATGATCTCCTTGATTTAGTTTTTTGTCTATACCATTAAAAACATCGTCTAAAAACACAAACTCTTCATTAGAAGCGGTTCTAAAATACCCGCCTTTTATACTGGATTTGGAAACAGGTAACCCGCTATGAGCCTTTACCACCCGTTCATTTTCCTTAACCACTACTACCGGAAAAGCCGGAATACTGCCGGGTTGTATAAGGTCAATGGTATTCTCACGAACAACAGGTACCACATTGCTGTTACTGAGTTGTATGGCTACCTCCGGCACATCATTATACGTATCCCAAAGTGCTGCCGAAAAAGAGTCTTCAGGTAAAACCGGGACAAAAATAGTTAATGTGGGGAGTTCACTTTCAATCACATTCATAGTTGAGGTATCGATCATATACGATCGTAAATATTCATCTACGGTAAGGTCATTCTCGAGTTTTTGGTGCTTAATCGCTGCATACAATACATCATAATCATTGTCAAACATTTTGAGGGCTTCTTGTTTGATCAATTGTCTTAAAGCGTCACTTTGCATCATGCCCGCTTTAAGGGCCATACTAAATTCTCGTTTTAACAGGTCTTTTGGATGGGTAAATACCTTTTCTGTCTCTGGAGATGAGCTTATTTCATCAATAGTATTCTCTGGCTCATATTCACATGACAGCAATAGAAATAATGTAGATAAAGAACATAGGTAAATAAAATTTTTCATACAAAAATATTTAAGATTTAGATTACAAATCTATTTTTATATGAATTATCAAAATATGATAAATATCAGTATCCAAAAAGTAAAATATTAAAACTAGATATATAACATATACTGTGAAGAAAACAAAATTTAAAGAATATACTGCAAAAAAAAAAGCGCATGAGTAAACCCATACGCTTTTTAATTTTAATTTTTTTTTACAAAAAGAAGTAGCCTACTGAAAGCTGAAAAACTCCATTTTGAAGATCTCCACCGTCAAAGGTATCAGTTAATCCCAGGTTATATCTTCCCTGGAAATAAAAACCATTGTCAAGACGATAGCCAAGGCCAAAATTAGCTCCGAAATCAATTGATTCTGCATCAATATCTTCTCCTACAAGCTCATCATTAATTACAAAACCAATCTGAGGCCCTGCTTCAAGACTTAATCCTTCTGCTACGAAAAACTTTAGCATTAAAGGAAGATTGATGTAGTCAAGTTTAATATCTATATCACTCACAGAAGCTCCCTGAGCTGAGTATAAAAGCTCTGGTTGAAACGCAAATTTTTCAGAGAACTTTACTTCTAAGATAGCCCCCAAATGAAAGTTGGTTCTTCCATCAAAGCCATCAGAATCATCGCCGTTAAGTGATGCAAAGTTTACACCTGCTTTAGCACCAAGACTAATATCCTGCGCTTGTGAAGTAAATACAAAACCAGCAGCGAAAACTGCTACAAAAAATAGTTTTTTCATGATGAATATGTTTAAATTTCCGAGACAAATTTAGGATTCTTATTGAATTATTAACAAATTGCTAGCTTTTTTTTAGTGATTTTTATATAATTACAAGAAATTCAAACAGTTACCTTAATACCGGTTGCCATACCTTAAACTGTTTTTTTACACTTTCTGTTTACTATCTTTACCCTGTTATGAAATGGGAACACGCCATAAGAGACTATTGTCACTATCTGAAAATAGAGAGAGGCCTTGCCAATAATACGGTAAAAGGCTATGAAAGGGATATACGAAAACTGATTGACTTTCTGGAAACACAAAGCATTACCCAAAACCCGATAACCATCGCGGAAAACAATATAAGGTTGTTTATTCACGACATAGCGCTTCATCATAACCCCAAGACACAGGCACGTATTATCTCGGGTATGCGTAGCTTTTTTAACTATCTTATCTTTGAAGACTACCGTACTTCCAATCCTATGGAGCTTATAGAGGCCCCTAAAACACCACGTAACCTGCCTGATACGCTTAGTGTAGAAGAAATTGACAAACTCATCACTACGGTAGATCTTTCCAAACCGGAAGGCGAACGAAACCGGGCCCTTCTGGAAACTTTATATGGTTGCGGACTACGGGTATCGGAACTTATTTCTTTGCGTATTTCTGATATTTATTTTGAAGAAGGTTTCTTAAAAGTAACCGGTAAAGGGAATAAACAGCGCCTGGTGCCTCTGGGAAACATTACCCAAAAGTATATCTCCATTTACCTCAAAGAGTTGCGCCCGCATGTACCGATACAAAAAGGATTTGAAGATATTCTGTTCCTGAACAGAAACGGTAAAATGCTCTCCAGGGCCATGATCTTTAAGATCGTAAAAGAACTGGCCCAAAAAGCCGGTATTCGAAAAAAGATAAGTCCGCACACCTTTCGGCACTCTTTTGCCTCCCATTTACTGGAAAATGGGGCCGATTTGAGAGCTATTCAGCAAATGCTGGGTCATAAAAGCATTACCACCACCGAGATCTATATGCATATTGACCGTAGTCACCTGGCTGCGGTATTAAACAAGTACCATCCGCGTAAAAAAATAAACATATGAGTACAGATACTCACTATACCTGGTGGAAAGAAGGGATTGTATATCAAATATACCCGCGAAGCTTTCAGGACAGCAATGGGGACGGTATTGGTGACCTTAGAGGTATCATCAACCGGCTGGACTATCTGGAGAGCCTGGGTATTGATATTGTATGGCTCAATCCGGTATATGAATCTCCCAATGATGACAACGGGTATGATATAAGCAACTATCGTGACATCATGGCTGAGTTTGGAACGATGTCTGATTTTGACGAGTTGCTCACCGGTTTGCATGACAGAGGCATTCGCCTGGTGATGGATCTGGTAGTGAACCATAGCAGCGATGAACATGAGTGGTTTAAACAATCTCGCAGCTCCAGAGACAACCCTTACAGAGAGTATTACCACTGGTGGCCCGCCGAAAAAGGAACCCCGCCAAAACGCTGGAGCTATTTTGATGTAAATGGCAATGCCTGGCAATATGACCAAAAAACCGATGCCTATTACCTACACTATTTTTCTGTAAAGCAGCCCGACCTTAACTGGGAAAACCCGGTGGTACGCAAAGAGATTTACGAAATGATGCGTTTTTGGTTTGAGAAAGGGATAGACGGTTTTCGTATGGATGTTATTTCGTTTATTTCCAAGGACACTGCTTTTCCTGAACTTCCTGAAAAGTATAAAGGTGATTTTGTCTCGTTTTATGCCAACGGACCACATTTACATAAATATTTGAATGAGATGCATGAAGAGGTACTCTCTCAATACGATGTTATGACGGTTGGTGAGGCTCCGGGCATATCCCTTGCTAATGCACTCGATCTTGTAAATGAAGATCGTAAAGAGTTACAAATGTTTTTTCATTTTGACCTGATGTCACTGGACAGGGCTCCGGGCGATGTATTTAGTATGCGCAAAGAACCGTGGCTACTTTCAGAATTTAAAAAAATCCATTCAGACTGGAGTGAAGTATTTTCATCCAAAGGCTGGGGCAGTATCTTTCTGGGTAATCACGATTTTCCACGTATGGTAAGTCGCTGGGGAAATGACCATCCAAATTTCTGGTATTACTCAACCACCATGTTGCAAACCTTTTTACTCACTATGAGAGGTACCCCCTATGTGTATTACGGAGATGAAATTGGGATGACCAATATACGCTTTGAGAACATGGCTGATTATCGGGATATCAACACCTTGAATGCCTACCATGCTGCAGCTCATAATGGAG
The DNA here is from genome assembly GCF_037646345.1 of Ascidiimonas aurantiaca. Taxonomy (NCBI): domain Bacteria; kingdom Pseudomonadati; phylum Bacteroidota; class Flavobacteriia; order Flavobacteriales; family Flavobacteriaceae; genus Ascidiimonas; species Ascidiimonas aurantiaca. Next base: position 42,403 of record NZ_JBBEWR010000015.1, read on the forward strand.
AGGATCTGGAAGCTTTTATGGAAAATGAAAAACATACTGCACGTGACAATGCCCGCACACCCATGCAATGGGATACTTCTACCCACGCCGGTTTTAGTAAAGCTGAACCGTGGATACGTGTAAATACCAATTATGTAAACGGGATCAATGTAACGCATCAGGAACGCCAGGCAAACTCCGTGCTCAACTATTTTAAAAAACTGGTACAAATGCGCAGGCAGCACAAAACACTGGTGTATGGTGATTATACCATATTATCCCCTGCTAATGAACAGGTATATGCCTATCTGCGTACCCGGGAAGAAGACTGCATTCTCGTACTCCTCAGTTTTTCTAAAGAAAGTGTTGACTTTGAAATAAAAGAACAGGTTTATAAAAAAGCATCCCTGCTTCTCTCTAATGCCCCGGCAAAAAAAGAAACTTCTCATACTGTTTTTAAACTACGGCCCTATCAGGCCTCAGTATATAAACTAGGCTAAAGTGCACCTATTTAATTAGATTTACTCTACTTTCTGCAGTTCTTTAGAATACTTTTTATAAGGCCGTATGATTAATCGGGCCTCTCTGTCAAACCGGATGTAATTATATACCCAATTGATAAAAACTACCAAACGGTTACGGAAACCAATTAGGAAGAAAAGGTGCACAAACATCCATACAAACCAGGCAAAAACACCCTGAAAACGAAATTTTGGAAGATCTACCACTGCCTTGTTCCTGCCAATGGTGGCCATAGCGCCTTTATCGTAATAACTAAAAGGTTTCATTTCTTTACCCTGTACCAGGCGTATAAGGTTTACACCTAACAATTTTCCCTGCTGTATGGCAGGCTGCGCCATCATGGGATGGCCTTTGGGAAAAGCTTCCTCCGTCATAAAAGCCACATCGCCCACCGCAAAAATATCAGTAAACCCTTCTATTTGGTTAAAACGGTTTACTTTGAGGCGGTTTCCCTGCACTACATATTCTCCGGCATCCAGACCTTTTACGGTAGCTCCTTTTACACCCGCGGTCCATATTACAGTAGCCGATTCAAACTGAAGATCGGTATTGGTGGTGACCAAATTACCGTCATAATCAGTAACACGTACTTCTTTCCAAACGTTTACACCCAGAGCCTCTAAAAAATCTTCTGCTTTGGCAGACGCCTTTTCACTCATAGCATCCAGCACACGATCTGCACCCTGTACCAGATTGATCTCCATGCGCCGTATATCCAGATCCGGGTAGTCCTTAGGCAAAATACCTTTTTTAATTTCGGCAAGTGCCCCTGCCAGTTCAACCCCCGTAGGGCCGGCCCCTACGATAACAAAGTTCATAAGTGCATTGCGCTCATTCAGGTTTGAGGTAAGTAATGCCTGTTCAAAATTTTCCAGTATAAGGCTCCTGAGATTTAAAGACTGTGGAATGGTTTTCATAGCCATACTGTACTTTCGTATCTTCTCGTTCCCAAAGAAATTAGTCTGAGATCCCGTAGCGATTACCAGGTAATCATATTTTAATGGCCCTATATCGGTATGTATCTTTTTGGCACTCGCATCTACTTCTTCCACATGTGCCAGCCGAAAGAAAAAATTAGGATAATCTTTTAAGATCTTTCGTATGGGATATGCTATTGAATCTGGCTCAAGCCCTCCGGTAGAAACCTGATAAAGAAGTGGCTGGAATGTATGGTAATTATGCTTGTCAAGAAGTACTACCTGTACCTCCTCCTGTTTACCGAGTTGCTTAGCCAGTGAGATCCCGGCAAACCCTCCTCCTATAATAACTATCCTGGGGGTACTCGTTCTGGGTATATTCATAGCAGTATTTTAAAACACAAAAATAACCAAACGGCAGGATATTGTGATGTTTGTTTTATTTTATCTTTTGAAAGACCCTACGAAACTCAAATAATCATGAATGAAATACGTTAATATGTCTCTGTAATTTATAAAGCAGCCATCCCTAAAACTATGATATTTTTTTGATGACCTTTTTATTAGGTTTTAAATTCATCAAGTATATATACAGTTATTTGTATAGGGATTATAGAAATCATAAAAGAAATTAATGCTGATTTATGTAACAATGTCATGACAAGCACTACTTATTATAAAAATATTGGATACTATTTGTGATTAAACAACTTGAACATAATTTTGTTACCGAACTTGAACGTCACCAGAACATTGTTCATAAAGTATGCAGAATCTATACGAATGATGAAGATGCCCATAAAGATCTTTTTCAGGAAATTACTATCCAGCTATGGAAAGCATATCCCAAGTTCAGGGGAGAATCAAAATTAAGTACCTGGATGTATAGGGTTGCCCTGAATACGGCCATAACACTCTACAGAAAATCCAAAAGATCGGTAAATACTCAGAATATTGACCATGTGGACTTCAAGATATCAACAGAGCCTTATGACGATACTGAAGAAAAACATTTAAAGTTAATGTATGAAGCGATCAAACAGTTGAACGATATTGAAAAAGCCCTGGTTTTTCTTTACCTGGAAGAAAAAGATTATACCGAGATCTCTGAAACGCTCGGTATTACCGAAGTGAATGCCAGAGTAAAAATGAACCGCATAAAAACAAAATTAAGAACCATTTTGAATCCATAATATGGAAGAATTAGATATTTTAAAAAAAGACTGGAAACGTAAAGAAGAAACACTTCCCAAACTGTCTTACGATGATATATACCGAATGATCTGGAAAAAGTCGTCCTCAATCGTACGATGGATTTTCTACATAAGCATTATAGAAATCATTCTTGGTATCTTACTCACTTTTTTCATAGCCGATAAAGATTATTGGGATGATCTTGAAAAATATGATATGGTGGGGATCACTATTTTTACCTACTCTATCACATACATTATAGCGATTTACTTCGTTGTACTTTTTTACAGAAACTACAAGCTTATTTCGGCGGCAGATTCTACCAGTAAGCTTATGGAAAATATTTTCAGGACCCGAAAAACCGTAAAGCGTTATATTGCCATCGCCCTTACTATTTCTGGTATTTACAGTATCTACTTCTTTATTTCTATCATGCAAAAGGAGGTGATTGCCCAAACTTTGGTTGAAAACGACGGTGTTCTGCCTGATTATTTCTGGCTCATGATGATTATAATCGGAATTATCACCGTTTTTATCACTATCGGGATTATGTGGCTTATCTATCAGTTATTCTACGGGTTATTACTTAGAGGACTCCGTAAAAATTACAAGGAACTGCAGAGCATTGAATAAAATGTGCTATAAGGTTTTGATAAAACTAAGCGAGATATATTAAAAACCAGAAAAAATTATAGTTAATATTGCCACTTACGTTGTTTGTGCATTTCTTCATATTCTATGAGTTCTTCCTGAGGAATTACTTTTAAGAAAGAGGGGTGCTGCTCAATAGCATATTCTATTTTTTCTACAATTTCTTCAATTGTATCAGTATCATAATCTATTTCAAGGGGTTCTTTTATTTGCATTGATTGTAAAATGCCTTTCTTTTTCACCATAAGGCCTTTTTTGTCAAAAGAACGCCTAAAACCATCAATAACAATAGGTATTACCAAAGGCTTATATTGTTTTATTATATGTGCGGTTCCTTTACGAATGGGTTTCCAGGGTTTTGTGGTACCCTGAGGGAAAGTAATTACCCAACCGTCTTCTAAAGCCATTCCTATGTTTTCAGTATCATTAAAATTTACATCCCTGTTAATATTTTTACCTTTCTCTCTCCAGGTCCTTTCTACGGTAATTGCTCCTGCATACGCCAGTATTTTAGGTAATAAACCTGATTTCATAGTCTCTTTGGCGGCTACGTAGTAAATATTGAGTTTGGGCCTCCATAAATAACCAACATTCTTAATAGAATCTACTCTTCCCGATAAACTGGCATTAAAAACATGGAACATGGCTACCACATCTGCAAAGTAGGTTTGGTGATTTGAGACAAATAATACGCCGTTTTCAGGTAGCTCTTTAATTACTTCCGAGCCCTCAATATGCAGTTCATTAAACCCGCGATATCTTCGGTGTGTTAATATCCCAAAAACTCTGATAAGCCATTTTTTTAAAAAAAGTATGTGCCCAAATGGATTTTCTTTAAACAACCCCATATACAATGTTCATATTAACCTAACTTCACAAAATTACAAATAATGCCTGGTAATTGCCGCATTGAGGAGTTCTTTAACCTCATTTAACATCATGGCGGTAGCCCCCCAGACCGTATAACCCCGTAGTTTAAATGCAGGTACCTGAATATTTGAGGCAAATGAAGTAGTGGCGACGGTCTCAAAAACAGCTTTCTCATGTAAAAACTCCGCCAGAGGTACTTCTATAATTTGCTCGACTTCCGCTTCTTCAGGAATAAAAGAAGGTTCTTCCCTCGTAAACCCCAGGTAAGGTGATACCAGAAAGTTACTGGGGGGAATATATACATCGGTTAATGATCGTATTATCTGTACCTGTGAAGGGGGTACTCCAACTTCTTCAAATGTTTCCCGCAAAGCTGTTTCTTTTAGATCCCTATCGTATTGTTCTACTTTACCCCCCGGAAAACCTACCTGATTTGAGTGAACACCGGGATAGCTTTTGCGGTGTATCAATACAAAACTTGTATCAACCGACTGTTTTGGATAAAAAAGCATCAATACCCCTGCTTTTTTGGCATGTAAGCGTTGCTCTGTAAAATTTTTAAGCTCTTTAAATCGAAGTGAGGAGGTCATTTTGTAATGAGACTCTTGCCCGGGAAGGGGCATATTTGTTATTTTTGGAATCGATTCTAAAAAAAGATCAAATCTCATGCTTTTATTTCTACGTGCGATTTTTACAATATTACTATTTATATGTTTAACAGCCTGTCATCAAAAAAATGAAAAGGCAATATCAGTTAAACCCGGTACTAAAAATAAAGTTAAAGATACGGTTGCTAACCCAAATACGACTACAAGAGAAACCAAAAAGGAAGAACCCTTTAAGTTAGACGAAGATAATGCGATTCCTTTCTTTTTTGACTATGCCCAACAAACTTCTGAGAAGCGTGTAAAGATCACTACTCAATTTGGTAGTTTTGTGATAGAGCTGTTTGAAGAAACCCCTTATCACCGTGCTAATTTTATATACTTAACCAAATCTGGGTATTTTAACACTACGTATTTTCACCGTGTGGTAAAAGGCTTCATAATTCAGGGGGGAAACTCAGATAATCGTAAAACGGGGGAAAAAAGGGCCTCTATAGGCCGGTATTTGCTGCCACCGGACACTAAAAAAGGGTTTAAACATCACAGGGGTGTAGTTTCTATGCCCAGTAGTGATATAGATAACCCGCATAAACTGGCTTCTCCTTTCGAATTTTTTATTGTTGTAAAAGATCCGGGATCCTATCATCTGGATGGAAATTACACGGCTTTTGGTCGTGTAATACAGGGTATGGATGTTGTTGATACCATAAACGCTTTGCCTACCGATGATGGAGAATGGCCCCTGCAAAACGTGTACATAAAAGCTGAGGTTACAGAATGATGCTAGCCAATTGAAGGGAGCTTTAACTTGAAATATACTGCTAATAACCTGATCACAATAACTACCAAAGCTGTGATAATATAAATACTGTTCTCTGGTAACCCTAAAGCATCCAGTATAAAATAAGCCAGTCCTCCGGCAATACAGGCCGTAGCATAGATCTCTTTATGAAATATCACCGGAACCTCATTACAAAGAATATCTCTGATAACCCCTCCAAAAGAACCACTCATGGCACCCAAAGCAATAGAAACAATAGGATGTAACTGTGCCTCTATTCCCTTTTCAACACCAATAATGGTAAAAACACCTAAACCTACAGTGTCAAAAAGAAAAAGGGAAGTTCTTAAATAATCGAGTTTACGACGGAAAATAATAGCAAATACTACTCCTATGGTAATAGTATATACATAGTTAAGATCAAACATCCATCCTACGGGCGTTCTTCCTATAAGAATATCCCGTAAGGTACCTCCTCCCAATGCAGTAACAAAAGCAATGATAAAAATACCAAACGGATCAAAGCGCTTGCCAAATGCAGTAAGCACACCCGAAATAGCAAAAACAAAGGTACCCAGTATATCTAAAGCGTATAAAAGACTCACATGTTCTGGGTATAAAAGTTATAATCTGATATTACTTTCTGCAAAAAAACCATAGGCTTCTCCTCGCTTTTTATTCCTAAAACCTCCTCTACCCGATGCCCAAGCCTTACTACTATATGGTGATCGCCGTGCTTGAGTGCTTCTTTGTACATAAGTTTTATTTCTTCTATCTCCCTGTCATTGAAAATAGTGACCTGAGGATAAGACGGTTTATAGTCTGCGGGAATATCACTATGAAGAGTATCCTGAATAGAAACTATGTGTTTTTCGCTAATAACAGTGGTACCCGCCGCGATATCTCCCAGGCGCTGCCCTTTGTTACTGAGAAGAATGGTAAGTACCGCTCCTCCGCAGGAAGTAAGTGACACATCTATTATTCGCAGCATCCACCTGATAAAATAACTGGAAAAAGAAGGACGGCTTCCATCGAGTTTAACCACCCGTATTTTTGCTACATATTTTCCTATTGTTTTTCCATCGGTAAAGGTTTCCAGCAACAAATAGTAGAGAAATGCGGGTAAACTGGCCACCATGTAAAATACCCAGGCATCTTCCATATCAATATTTAAAGAAGACAGCAACCAAAATATCATGATCATATAGGTAATTAATACTACTGTATCTAACAGAAATGCAACCATACGATCTACAATACTGGCAACCTTTTGATGTATCCCCACATTTTGGGAAGTTTCTATTTGGAATTTGTCCATATTTTCTTTTCTTTGGATTCTGGTTAATACTGAATCCTTTTATACTTTCTAATGCGTGAAGCTGCTTTTGTCAAGCAAAATAAAGACAAATGGTTAATTTTTGAAAGTGTTCTTAAAAATAAAGAACAAATAACCCCCGGTAAACTCGCAGATCTGTACATTGAAGTTACAGATCATCTTAGTTATGCCAGGACTTTCTACCCCAATAGCAAAACTACTGCTTATCTCAATAGTTTAGCTTCTCTGGCGCATCAAAATATCTATAAAACCAAAAAGGAAAATAAAAACAGGATTATTTCTTTCTGGAAAGAAGAGTTTCCCAAAGAGTTTTATCACTATAGGAAAGCACTGTTGTTTTCTTTTCTGGTATTTATGACTTTTACCATCATCGGTGCCTATTCCGCTGCTACAGACGGAGATTTTGTAAGAGCCTTTCTGGGAGATAACTATGTAAATATGACACTTGAGAATATTGAACAGGGAGATCCTATGGCAGTGTATAAACAACAAAGTGAAATTAACATGTTTTTGGGGATTACCATCAACAATATAAAAGTAGCTCTCACGGCTTTTGCCCTCGGTATTTTTACAGGGATTGGAACGGTTGTGTTATTAATGCAAAACGGGCTCATGCTGGGTAGTTTTCAATACTTTTTTTACGATCAGGGGCTCCTTTGGGAATCGGTCAGGACGATATGGATTCACGGCACTATCGAAATATCTGTGATCATTATAGCAGGTTGCGCAGGAATTGTGCTGGGTAACGGTATTCTTTTCCCGGGCACTTATACCAGACTGGAATCATTTAAACGGGGGGTAAAGGCCGGCCTGAAAATACTGGTAAGTACCATTCCCTTTTTTATGGTTGCCGGTTTTCTAGAAGGCTTTGTTACCAGACATACGGAAATGCCAGATTGGCTGGCAATTACTATTATTGGCCTTTCTCTATTTGTGATCATATACTACTATGTAATTTACCCTTTTAAACTTAACAAAATCCATGAATAAAACATTTATAATATTAAAAAAACAACGTGAACTCGGGGAGATCTTAACAGATACTTTCGCATTTCTCAGAAATGAATTCAAGCCGTTTTTTAAACTCATATTGCAGATTGCCGGCCCTTATCTTTTAATAGCGGCAGCAGGCGGAGTATTATATTTTTACGGCTTCTTTTCATCTATAGATACCGAATCAGGTATAGACTTTGGGATGATCTCTGTATTTGCTATGCTATTGGGGTTCCTGCTGTTGTTTTTTGGAGGAGTGGCCTCTTATGTATTATCATATTCTGTTACACTAAACTATATTAAATCATACGATCAAAATAAGGGAGAAGTACACATACCCGATGTACGAAAATGGGTAAAAGAAAGTTTTTGGAGCATTTTGGGTCTGGGCATACTAAACGGTATTATGCTTTTGGTGGGGTTCATTCTTTGCCTTATTCCCGGTATTTACCTGTGGGTGCCGCTCACTATGACTTTTGCTATTCTCATTTACCGCAATCATTCGGTTACCGATGCGATTAGTGAAAGTTTTACACTGATAAAAGATGAATGGTGGAATACTTTCTTGTATCTTTTGGTTATAGGCATTATTGTAGGTGTTGCCGGATATGTATTCAGTATTCCGGCAGCCGTGTATTCCTGGATCAAAATGGGGGTGTTTATGAATGAAATGAACCTTGCAGACCCCACTAGTTTCATCGATCCTGTATATGTCGTTCTAAACCTTTTATCATATACATTTCGTTTCTTTCTGAATCTTATTTCAGTAGTTGCTTCCATTCTTATTTATTTTCACCTCAATGAAAAAAAGAATTTTACCGGTACCTATCAGCGTATAAGTTCTCTTGGAGACCGCAGTGAAAAATGATAAAATATTTCGCTTTTATACTGCTTTTATGCGGAGGCATCGCACCTTCCATAAGTACTGCCCAGGAATTTCCGGCAGACAGCACCTATATTGAAAAAAAACAAATAGATCCGGAAGCTCTTGAAGCATACAGGTCTAAAAAAGAATATGATTATACCCCGGAGAAAAATACTTCAGGTTGGTGGGAGCATTTCAAAACGTGGTTCCTTGGTGTGCTAAAGCGTTTTCTGGAATCTGTTTTCGGGTATGAAGTTACTTCAGGATTTTTAAATACATTCTTCTATGTACTTATTTATGGAAGTCTTGCCCTGTTGTTATTCCTTCTTATTATGCTATTTGCCAAAGTACCAACACGGTCTTTTCTTTCTACCCACCCAAATCCGCAAACGGTAGCGATCACAGAAGAAGAGGCCCTCATGCAGCAGGAAGATCTGTCGGCACTAATTAATAAAGCGCTTGTGCAAAAAAACTACCGGCTTGCTATACGCTATTTGTACCTGAAAGCATTAAAACAACTCTCCGGTAAGGGATATGTGAAATGGGAACCTCAAAAAACCAATGATGAATACTTAAAGGAACTCACAGTTAAACCGTTAAAAAATCACTTTCTGGAAATAACCCGGATATATGACTTTGTCTGGTATGGTAATTTTAGTGTTGACGAACCTGGTTTTTTAAAAATACAACAGGTGTTTAATAACCTTGAACAAAAATTGAAGTAAATGGGGAAAAAAGGTAAAACATATATTGCCATTGCCGGTTTACTGCTTGCTCTTTTTATTGTACTTGAATACAATAAACCCAGAAAAATAAACTGGTTTCCTTCATATGACCGTTCTCATAAAATACCTATGGGTACCCGGGTGTTTAATGAGCAATTGAACGTAATGTACAGAGACCAGGTAAAAAATATCCGGAAACCTCCATATCAGTTCTTAAAACAGCAGCCCGATGCGAAAGGCATATATGTATTTGCCAACCAGACACTGGTTCTGGGAGAAGAGGAGTTTACAACCTTAATAGAATGGGTTGCCAAAGGAAATACTTTATGGGTGGCCGCCAATACTATTGAAGAAAAACTTATGGATACCTTAGGGATAGAAAGTAAAAAAGTTACTAATTATGCTACACTAAAGGCAGATTACAGACTTGTACTTTCCAACCCTGTATTTAAAAATATACCGGAAGCCGTGTATGACCGGGGGACTACTGTTTCCTATTTTAAGGCTAAAAAAGAAAGTGATTCTTCAGAAATACGTTCTCTCGGGAAAATTGTGATCAACGCAGATAGCAGTTCTTATAAAAATATTATTCAAAGCTCCTTTGGAAACGGAAAAATTATACTTTCTCATTTTCCGGAAGCATTTACCAATTATTTTATTCTAAAAGAGCCCAATGATCAATATACCTCTGGTTTACTGTCTTATTTTCAGGACTATCCCACCATTTATATTGATAATTATTATAAGGCCGGAAAAAAAATATACAGTTCTCCATTGTATTTACTTCTATCTACACGGGAGCTTAAATGGGCTTATTACATTACCCTAATAGCATTACTTATTTTCATCATTTTTGAAGGTAAAAGAAAACAACGCAGCATCCCCGTACTTGTACCTTTAAAAAACCAGTCGCTAAGCTTTGTAAAGACTATTGCCAATATGTACTTTGAAAAGAAGGAGCACAAGGCAATAGCCACATATCGTATTAAGTATTTTTTCGAGTCTTTGCGTAGAAAAAGTATGCTGAACTATGCAGAAACTGATGAGAAAGTTTTACAAATTGCAGCAGAGAAAATGGGGAAAAGCCAGGAGACTGCCAAGAATCTTTTTAACAAAATCTCAGAGATAAGAGATAAACCCAAAATAACTAAAGAAGAGTTGTTAGAACTCAATGTAATGATAGAAACTTTTAACGAGTAAATATATGGACTCAGAAAATAATATGGAATTTAAAAGCCGCATAGAACTTGAAAATCTGCAAAATGCGGTTACCGCCATTAAAACCGAATTAGGTAAAGTTATTGTAGGCCAGGAAACCTTTATTGAGCTGTTGCTGGCAGGTATTCTTGCCAACGGACATGTATTGATTGAAGGTGTACCGGGTATAGCCAAAACTATAACGGCACGGCTTTTTGCCAAAACCCTAAAAACCAATTTTAGTAGAATACAGTTTACACCCGACCTAATGCCCTCAGATATTCTTGGTACATCTGTACTTAACATGAAAACTTCTGATTTTGAGTTTAAAAAAGGGCCCATTTTTTCCAACATAGTGCTTATAGATGAAATAAACCGGGCTCCTGCCAAAACACAGTCGGCCTTATTTGAAGTTATGGAAGAACGGCAAATTACTCTTGACGGAACAAAATACCCGATGGACCCTCCATTTATGGTACTCGCTACCCAAAACCCAATAGAACAGGAAGGTACCTACGCACTTCCCGAGGCACAGTTAGATCGTTTTTTATTTAAGATTAAAATAACATACCCGTCTCAGCAAGAAGAGATCGATATACTTAAAACTCATCACGACCGTAAAGGGGCGTCGCCCCATGCCAATGTTCATGCTATCCTGAAGCCTGAACAACTGGAGGATTATAAAAGGAAAGTTCAGGAAGTACTGGTAGAAGATAAATTACTTACCTATATAGCCGATATTGTTGTTAAAACACGCAACCACCCGCATTTATTTCTTGGAGCTTCACCCAGAGCCTCCATTGCCGTTCTAAATACTGCTAAGGCCATAGCCGCTATGAACGGACGTGATTTCGTAGTGCCGGAAGATATAAAAAAGGTACTTTACCCTGTGCTTAACCATCGTATTCTCCTTGCTCCCGAGAGAGAAATGGAGGGTATGACCCCCGAAAACGTAATTGATATGATCGTACAGTCTATCGAAATCCCAAGATAAAGTATGCTTCATTTCATAAAAGCATTTTACTTTTGTAACCGTTTCTTTAAAGTACTGCTCGGCCTGGCCTTTCTGTTCTTACTGTCGTACTGGTTTAAAGAATGGTATGCCATTATATGGCTGGGCGTTATGACCCTGGTGGTAGCAGTTTTAATTGATATTTTGCTGCTTTTTATTCCAAAAAGTGCACTAAAGGCACACCGCCACCTGCCAGATAAATTTTCAAATAGTGATGAAAATCCGGTTCCTGTTACTATTCAAAATTTATACAATTTTAAAACTGAAATAACAGTTATAGATGAGTTGCCCGTGCAGTTCCAAAAAAGAGATTTTAGGTATGTATGCCGGATAGGTCCCGGAAAAAAACACGATTTTGAGTACCTGGTAAGGCCCCTGGAAAGAGGCGTATATACTTTTGGAAAACTCAACGTTTATGTAACGTCTCCTTTAGGGCTTATAAAAAGGAGATATCATTTTCTAAATGAACAAGAGGTACTGGTATATCCTTCCTTTATTCAAATGCAGAAGTATGATTTCCTCGCTATTAGTCAACATCTTACACTGGCCGGACTCAAAAAAATAAGGAAAATTGGCCACACTACTGAATTCGAGCAGATAAAGGAATATATTCCCGGAGAAGATTTTCGTACCGTAAACTGGAAAGCAACCGCAAAACGGTCACAACTCATGGTCAATCAATATCAGGATGAGCGGTCACAACCCGTGTATTCTTTTATAGATACCGGCAGGGCCATGAAAATGCCTTTTAACGAACTTAAACTATTGGATTACGCTATTAATTCTACACTTGCCTTTACCAATGTTGCTCTCAAAAAACACGATAAAGCGGGTATGCTTTCTTTTGATAAAACCGTAGATCACTTTGTACCTGCTCTACAAAAATCAGCTCAGTTACATACCGTGATGGAGCATCTCTACAATATAGACACCCAATTCCCCGATGCTGATTTTGGATACCTGTACGCTTTTGTACGACGAAAAATATCTCATAGAAGCCTGCTCATGTTATATACTAATTTTGAGCATATCTCAGCATTAAAGAGACAACTGCCCTATCTAAAAGGTATAGCTCAAAAGCATTTATTAATCGTTATTTTTTTTGAGAATACCCAATTACAACAATTGGTTCATAAAAAAGCAGATAGCCTTCAGGAAATTTATCATAAAGCACTGGCCCAAAAATTTACTTTTGAAAAAAGACTTATGCAGCAAGAATTATTAAAATGCGGAATACAAACCATTCTTACCGCACCGGAAAACCTTACTATTAATGCCATTAACAAATATCTGGAAGTAAAAGCCAGAGGTATGCTATAACTTGGTAAAACAGAAAAAACCCTTCAGGTACAGAAATCTACAGTTCATTCAGTAAATACTACAATACGTACTTATTTATTATATTACGTAGAGTGTTTCCAGCATCTTTGCAGTGTAAATCATTAAAAAATTCACTCATGAAAACACTAAAACTATTCGCAGTATTGTTAATGACCACATCACTGTCTTTTGCTCAGGACACAGATACGGAAAGTAAAAAAGTAACTATAGAAATAACCATTGACAACCTTCGCAATGAAAAAGGCCAGGTAGTACTTGCCTTGCATACCAAAGACACCTTTATGAAAGGAAAAGGTATTGCAAATGTATTGGCTACAGTAGAAGGCAATGTGGCAAAAGGTATTTTTGATGATGTGGCACCCGGTTCTTATGCCATACTGGCACTTCACGATGAAAACTCAAATGGACGAATGGATTTTGACAGTAGTGGTATGCCGCTGGAAGACTTTGGCAGCAGTAATAATGTAATGGTAATGGGGCCTCCTACGTATGAGGATGCTGAATTTACCGTAAATGACAAAAACCTTAATCTAAACATACGTTTTTAATAAGAAAGCCGGGAAAGTTGACACTTTCCCGGCTTTTCTTTATTTGTCATAACTCAAACACTTTCATTGAGCCATGCTTTCATCATCCATATAGTCTTTTCCTGTTCCTTTATGAAGTCACTTACCATAGAATTGGTTCCTTCATCGCCCAAATCGCCAGATCTATCAAGGATATAGCGTTCTATTTGCAATAATTCTGTTAATGAGTTTACCACCAGGGTCACCGCTTTTTCATCTATCGAAATGTTTTTACCTACAGGTACTTCAGCAACTTCTGTGTAATCACTAAATGTGTGTAAAGGCACACCCCCAAGCGTAAGCACTCTTTCTGCTACCATATCTACTTTTAATTGAGCATCGGTATAGAGCTCTTCAAATTTGGCATGGAGGTCAAAAAAACCTTTTCCTTTTATGTTCCAGTGAATACCCCGTAAGTTTTGGTAATACACCTGAAAATTGGCTAATAGTTTGTTGAGATCTTTTATTAATTCTTCGGTTTTGGATACATCCAATCCAAGGCTATTTACACTCATATCAATATATTTTAAAGGTTGTGAAATACAATTTAAAATTAACCGTAAAAAGATAGTTTTAAATAATAAGTTTTATCGATTGTTTTTATATTTTTATTGTCTTAAACTATCGCAATGACAATTACACAACTTCAATACGTTTTGGCTGTAGCAGAGTACAAAAACTTTACACTGGCTGCCGAAAAAAGCTTTGTTACTCAACCTACATTAAGCATGCAAATACAAAAACTGGAAGACGAGCTGGACATACTTATTTTTGACAGAAGTAAGAAACCCATTCAACTAACAGAAATAGGAAAAAAAATAGTGGAACAGGCACGTAACATTGTAAATGAATCCGGTCGCATTAAAGATATTGTAGATCAGCAAAAAGGATTTTTAGGTGGAGAGTTCAAGCTGGGAATTATCCCCACCATTATGCCCACTTTGCTCCCTATGTTCCTTAAAAGTTTTTCTAAAAAACACCCTAAAGTTAAACTCAAAATAGAAGAACTACATACACAGGCTATTATTCAGAAGCTTTTAGACGGGCATTTGGATGCAGCTATAGCGGCTACTCCGTTACAAAATGATCACATCAGGGAAAAAGTTCTGTATTATGAACCGTTTGTAGGCTATATACCAGATGATCACAGACTGCACACATCAGAAAAAATCAATACTTCCGATCTCAATGTAGATGATATTTTATTATTGGAAGACGGCCATTGCTTCAGAAATCATGTGCTAAATCTTTGCAGTAACCAAAAGAATTTCAGTAATGACCATTTTCAGTTAGAAAGCGGTAGTTTTGAAACTATGGTTAAACTGGCCAATGAAGGACTCGGCATGACACTGCTACCCTATTTACATACCTTAGATCTCCCTGAGGAACAAAAACAGTATCTTCATTTTTTCAACGATCCCAGTCCCGCGAGAGAGGTGAGCCTTATTTATCATAGAAGCGAACTCAAAATACACATCATCGAGGCATTAAAGGATGTTATATCGGGAATTATAAGAGGGGCCATTGCCTTTCATAATGTTAGGATTATTAGCCCTGTAGGAAAAAAGAAATAATAAAACTGGATTTTTTTTATAAATAAAATACGTATTTTTAGTTATTAAATAACTAAAAATTAACGTAATGAAGAAAAAAAGTGTTAAAAAAAGTTTATCGTTAAACAAAAAAACAATTGGTAATTTAAGTGGCATTCATGGAGGGCGCCCTCCTCATAATGGCAGTGACCCGGCAGAGCCACAACCCCTTACTATTGAAACTGTTTGTTGGACCCAGTCAAGAGATATTGCATCCAACTGTTGGTGTTCTTCCGGTGATAGTTTTGAATGTCCCTAATTTAATTAAAACATGATAAAAAGCAGGGCTGTCGCCCTGCTTTTTGTTTATATATCCGCATGAAAATCAGGATTTTTCCCCTTTATTACTTATATCTTTTTCCATATTTTTAAAGTGTTATTATTACCAAATAAACCTATCTTAAATATTGGTTTGCTAAAACCAACTTATTAGCTTTTTCGAAAAAAACGGGAGTGTTAAACTCCTGTTTTTTAATGTTAAATTTAAATTTTGTAGTAAAATATTACTTAAATTTAAGTTTTAATCATATAATATTGTAGGCTATGAAAACCTATATAAAAAAGAAAAAGCTTAGTATTTCAAAGCAAACTATTCTTTCATTACAAGGAGGTATTGATCATTCAGGAGCTTCAAAAGAAGATAGCTGTTTGTGTGCCAGTGAAGGTCCTCCCTGTAAGAGTGGCTTCACTCTATGTGAAGAGACCAATATACCTGTATAATATTTATCCAAAATAATTTTTAACTAACAATTTTAAACGACAAAATGAAAAAATCAGATCTTCACAAAAAACTCCATCTGTCTAAAGAAACCATCAGCCACATTAAAGGCGGATTTCTTTTAATAAATAATCAAATACATACCTTGCAACCCGGACAAACAGGGAACACCTGTTTATGCATGACTTATGATCCGCCATGCGACAGTAATCGTACACACTGTGAGCCCGTTCAACTAACAAATGAAGCATTAAATAAATAATAGTAATATTTCTAAAAAAGTAACCAAATGAAAAAGCTTTCAAGCAAAAAACTCAGTATTTCAAAGAAAACCATCAGTGCTATTTCTATCCTGAAAGGAGGATTGTTAAATAATCAAGGGCTTCCTACTGTAGAAGGTTGTGTGTCCGACATTAGGATATGTGATCCTGTTTCTTTTGCGGGAGGATGCTAGCACCCATACGTGTGTGACCACCTGTTTAGTACCATACATAAGTATCATTTAACTAATTATAATTACCAATACATGAAAAAAAAGAAAATCAGCCAAAAACTAACCGTTAGCAAAAACACCATCAGTCGCCTTCAAAAAGAGGATATAAAAGGGGGGTTGGAACTTACTGATCCCAGGATAGCGGCTTGTTTTACACATCCTATGAACTGTATTAGATGGACTGTAAATGATTTACGATGCCAGGATGATACACCTTCTAATGGTAATATATGCGTATCCGGTTAATCATTAAACCTTTATAAAATACTAATTATGAAAAAAAAGAGAATCAACCAAAAACTGGAGCTTTTCAGAAGCACCATTAGTACTTTAGATACCGTTAAGGGCGGATTGCCCTATACCGACCCAAGAGTGGCTGCATGTTTTACCTATCGCACTAATTGTGTGGTTGATGAAACCAGAAATCTGGATTGTGATGATTTTGCTGTTCCTTCAAGAGATATCTGTACGTTTTAATAGTAAAGTACATATCATACTTAAAATAGAAATCATGAAAAAAAAGCAATCTTTTCAAAAACTTATACTATCTAAAAAGGTGGTAAGCAAACTTACGCATCAAAGAGGAGGCCGTTTCCCATTTCCGGAAACCCTTGAAAGAACCTGTTTAACCAACCCGGTACTTTGTGACCCGGTATCCGTTCCTTTGTGTGATACCTTTCACACCTGTCCGAACCTTTGTACCATAGAGTAAATAATAATCGAGGGCTAATTATTTATAACTTAATTAGCCTTCTTTTTTCAAATACTTATGAAAAAAAAGTTCTTATCAAAAGATCTCTTTTTAAATAAAAGAAAGATCAGTTCTTTACCTCATGTTAAAGGTGGGCTGCCTCAAAGTAATTGTAATGCCTGCGAAACATCCATATTTATAGATTGTGCGAAAGTGTGTGAAAATCCCGATGGCACTACTTGTCCTTAACTATAGAACAAATTAAAACTTGTTTATGTACTCTAAAAATATTGCTATGAAAAAGAAAAAAAAATTTACAAAACTACCGATCATAAAAAATAAAATAAGTTCACTCTCGGCAATAAACGGAGGAAACTTATATGTTGATAAAAAAACTCGGGAGCCGGGTTGTGTTACCAATCCAATTATTTGTTTTCCAGGATCTTTAGACACCTCATGTGACACACAAATAAGTTGTGTACCTTTTTGCACGCGTCCGTGATGATATGGCAGATTTACCGTTACTAAATATTGAATTTTAAACCCTTAAATTTTATATCATGAAAAAGAAAGTTTCCATTCGAAGGCTAAAGCTTGCCAAAAACACGATTAGTTCACTGTCTTCTCCCAAAGGAGGCAACGTTAATACACTTCCCGTTTGCCAGACTTCAGGAGATTTTAGATGTCAGACCACTACCGATTTTAGATGTTGTGTTATTTGTGACTTATGAGTTTTAGTAAGATAAAGAAATCCTATAATATCTCTTATTATTATTTATATAGTGACTTCTTTACTCTGGAAAAGCTATCATCCCAACCCTTACAGGTATAGGTTTAGAAAATATTTTAGTATTAATTAAAATCAAATATTATGAAAAAAAGCAAATCTTTCAAAACATTAAAACTCTCAAAAAACGTGATCAGTACTTTCTCAAATGTTAAGGGTGGTAATAGAACACAGCTTCCCAAAACTTTTGAGCCCAATTGTGAAACTGATCCCAGAATCTGTTTTTTTCCAGATACTTTCAACAATACTACCTGTTTGGGCAATTAAACTAAAAAACGTTTGAAATGAAAAAAAATATTTCCTTAAAGAAACTCAGGCTTTCCAAGAAAACCGTAAGTGACCTTTCTGCACTGTCGGGAGGGTTCCAGCTTTCCGAAACGTTTGAACCCAACTGTGAAACCAGTCCGGTTATTTGTTTTTTCCCTGTATCACGTGACCAAAACGTCTGTGAATTTCCATAAGCATTAAAACTCTGATAAAAATGAAAAAGAACATCACTTTAAAAAAACTTACACTGTCCAGGATAACTGTAAGTAATCTTTCCTCACTTTCCGGAGGAAAGTTGGTTAGCGACCCTATTCCGCTACCTGAAACTTTTCAAAGAACCTGTGTTACAGATCCCCGTATCTGCGATCCGTTTCCGATTTCTTTTCGCGATCCTTGTATAAGTGATTTTCCTTCCTGCAGGGGGGGATGTGAAGCATAGAACATACAGATCATAAAAAACAAGCTCCAGGTATAGTTTATATCTGGAGCTTATTCTAATAAATTAAAAATCGTATAACTAACTGTTTGAAACTACAAAAGATGTACCTTCTTCCGCATCCTGAACTGTAAAATACTTACTGGGTATGTATATAAACCAGGCAGTGATTTAGCTCTGGCCTGTCTTTTACATACACTTTAAGCCATTCTTTTAATTCTTCAATCTCATAAGGCAACAACCGCTTAAGTGCCTTTTGAAGTTCCTTTATAAACAGTTTTGGTTCAAAACTTACTTTTTGCAAAATAGTTTGAGTGTACTCATACATAGCTCTTGCCATAAGTGTTTCTTTTAAGCATTTATAATACCTCTAAATAACATCTTTAACTTTGAATTTATTGTTTTCAAAAAGTTAAAATTTTCCCTTTAAAAGTTAATCTTATAACTTAGTATTCGCAATCTGTATTACGCTATCTTTTATCAATTCCTGTTTTATGAAATATGTCACCGGTATTATAATTCTTTTACTCATCGCCAGTTGTGCAACATCAAAACGTACTATTCGCAACAACGCCCTAGAGCATGCACATACGGCTAATTATCTCCTGGGGTTTAAAATATACGATCCCGAAAAAGATAAAAGTATTCTGGAGTACAATGCCAACCGGTATTTTAACCCGGCTTCTACTACCAAAATATTTACTTTGTACACCTCACTTAGGCTTTTAGGTGACTCTGTTCCCTCTTTTCGATACATGGAACAAAAAGATACCCTTTTTATATACCCCACCGGCGACCCTACTTTACTGCACCCTTATTTCAAACAGGAAAAAGCAATACAACTTATTAAAAGCACCGAAGCCAGTACGGTATTCATCAATACGTCTGCCTATAAAGATGAACTCTACGGCCCCGGTTGGTCCTGGGAAGATTATATGTTTTACTTCATGCCGGAACGCAATGCTTTTCCTTTATACGGGAACGTAGTGGAAACGTTTACCCGGGAAGATTCTCTTATGGTACAACCTTCTCTTTTCAGAGATTATGCCACTATTTCTGAAGCCCCTTATACCCGACCCTACAGAGAAAACCTCTTTTATCATGTGCCTTTAAACGGTGATACACTTCATATACCTTATATTACAGGAGATTCACTAACAAAAAAAATAGTAGCACAACTCACTGGAAAAAACGTAGCCACTGGAAGTCATTCTCCATACCCTGTGAGTGGAAACTTAGTGAGAAGCATCCCTTCAGACAGCCTTTATAAGCGCATGATGGAAAAAAGTGATAATTTTTTAGCTGAGCAAATGATGGTACTGGGATCTTCACAACTTTTTTCTGATACGCTAAGTGTGAAAAAAACGATTGCCTATTCATTGGATTCACTTCTAAATGATATTCCTCAAAAACCACGATGGGTAGATGGTTCAGGACTTTCCAGATATAATCTTTTCACACCGGAATCTTTTATTTATATACTGGGAAAATTGTATCATTTGATCAACAGGGAACGCTTATATCAGTTTTTTCCTATTGGTAATAATACAGATGGAACTTTTGGTTCACAGCCCAGAAGCATTTATGCAAAATCGGGATATTTCAGTAACAATTATTGCCTTAGCGGGTATCTCGTAACTAAATCGGGGAAAACACTTTTCTTTAGTTTTATGGCCAATCACTATAAAATACCTACTAATGAAATAAAAGATCAGGCAGTACAGCTACTCACCTACGTAAGGGAACGCTATTAAAAACGATTATCGGTTATCGCCATCAAGCAGATTTCCCAGTCCTCCCAAAAGGCTTCCTTCTCCTTTGTCTTTACCACCTCCCTGAGGTGCAGCTGCCCATACTCTTCCTGCAAGTCGGCTGAAAGGTAATGATTGTATATATACTATTCCCGGACCCCGCAAAGTAGCAAAAAACAAGCCTTCTCCACCAAAAACGGTATTCCGTACACCTCCAACAAACTCAATGTCATAATCTACTGTTTGTGTAAAGCCTACAAGGCAACCGGTATCTACTTTAATGACTTCTCCTGCCAAAAGTTCTTTTTTTGCCAGCGTACCGCCGGCATGTACAAAAGAGATTCCGCTACCTTCCAGTTTTTGCATGATAAACCCTTCTCCCCCAAAAAAGCCACGGCCCAGTTTTCTGGAAAATTCTATACCTACACTTACTCCTTTTGCGGCACATAAAAATGCATCTTTCTGGCATATAAACTTCCCTCCAAGTTCTGTGAGATCTAAAGGAATGATCTTACCCGGGTAAGGCGCCGCAAAACTTACTTTTTTGCGACTTCTATCTATATTGAGAAAAGCTGTCATAAATAGGCTTTCTCCCGTAAGCAAGCGCTTCCCGGCTGAAAACAGTTTTCCCAGAACTCCCTTATCCTGATTGGAACCATCGCCAAAAATAGTGTCCATTTTGATACCGGTATCCATCATCATAAAACTTCCTGCCTCTGCCACTACGGCTTCCTGGGGGTCAAGTTCTATTTCAACATATTGCATTTCTTCTCCGTAAATACAATAATCAATTTCATGTGTAGTCATAATCGTATTCGTTTTTTATGTGATTCTAGATCTATATGAATGAATTTCAAAGAGAATTAACTGTACCCTTAACGCACTTTAGGATTTTAGCTTTACGGTCCATTCAAAATTGAAAGTCGAAACCACTATCCCCTCTTCATTTACACCAGTAGATCTCATCCAAAAGGTTTGCCCTTCTCCGGTAGCAATGGTCTCTTTTATAGCAGCATCAATAAGGTGTCCGTCTTCACAGGTAAACGTTATTCTTCCTGTTGCCTTTTTAGAAAAATTAGCATTATTATTAGCCACTAACATTGATATTTTTTGGCCCGATATACGAATAGCCGAAATTACCATAGCGCCTGTGGCAAGTTCTGCCGCCATACCCTGTACAGCCCAAAACATAGAGTTAAAAGGATTTTGATTGATCCAGCGATGTTTTACACTCACCTTACAGGTAGTGGCACTTAACGATCGTACCCGTACTCCGCATAGCCACGCAGAAGGGAGTTTAAACATTAAAAACTTATTAAGCTGGGCTGGAGACAAACTCATAACATTCCTTTTTAGAAGCCCTAAAATAGATAAAATAATTACATGTCAAAAATATACTTTTTCTTAAATTTTTGTTAAAATTTAGTACTATGTTTTGCATAATACCTTATTTTGGATATATATTTGCATAAGAAAATAATATGTAATGGAATCATCAATCACACAAAATCACAAAACACTGGCCACCATCACCCATTTGTCCACTTTTTCCAAGTACTTTATTCCCTTTGGGAATTTTATAGTGCCACTGGTGTTATGGATATCTAAAAAAGAGGAATCAGAATATATGGACCACCACGGCAAACAGGCGCTTAATTTTCAAATAAGCATTCTTTTATACAGTATATGTATTGGCCTGTTGTCTATACCATTCTTTATATTCTTTGCACATGACTTTATTGGGTTTGCCAATTTACTGGATCACAATACGCACGATGTACATTTTGACTTTTCCAGTCTTTTTGAATTCAGAAGAGGCCTTCCATTTCTCGGGCTGGCCGCTGCTTTTGCCCTGGTAATTTTTGCCCTTGATGTTATATGCAGTATTGTAGCTGCTCTTAAAGCAGGAGAAGGTGTTTGGTACCGATACCCGCTTACTATAAACTTTATTAAATAACATTCATCCAATCAATAAATAAACAGACCATTATTCATCAATCAAATCAATCAAATCAATCAAAAAATGAACAGTTTAATCTTATTAAAAGTCTGATCTATGAACATTGAGAACACTAAAGCGCAAATGCGTAAAGGTGTGTTAGAATACTGTATATTATCCATTTTAAAAGAACAGGATAAGTATGCTTCAGAAATTTTAGACACGCTCAAAAACGCTAAGATGCTGGTGGTTGAAGGAACCATATACCCTTTACTTACCAGGCTCAAAAACTCAGGACTACTCAACTATCGTTGGGAAGAGTCTTCTTCGGGACCACCCCGAAAGTACTATACATTAACCGAAACAGGAAAAATATTTCTAAAGGAATTAACCATCACCTGGGATGAACTGCAAAACGCGGTCAACCTGGTAACTAGTCAAAAACACGAACAATGAACAAAACAATTAACATAAATCTGGCAGGAACGTTTTTTCATATAGACGAGGACGCGTATGCTAAGCTTCAGCGTTATTTAGAGGCTATAAAACGTTCGTTTTCTACTACACAGGGGCGCGATGAGATCATATCAGATATTGAAGCACGCATCTCTGAACTATTCTCAGAAAAAATACAACATGACCGACAGGTCATTAGTATTAAAGAAGTTGAGGAAGTAATCACCATTATGGGGCAACCGGAAGATTATCTGGTAGATGAAGATATCTTTGAAGATTCACCTCCACGGCCACACCGTCAAAAAACAGAAGCAAAACAGCTTTATCGGGATCTTGATGACAAATTTATAGGAGGGGTTTGTTCAGGTTTAGGGCATTATCTAAGTATCGATCCTGTTTGGATACGCCTGGCTTTCATATTATTTGCCGTATTTACCGGTTTTGGTTTTATTGCTTATATCCTTTTCTGGATACTGGTCCCTGAAGCCAATACCACAGCTCGCAAGCTCGCCATGAAAGGCGAGCCGGTGAACATAAGTAATATTGAAAAAAAAATTAAAGAAAGTTTTGACGATGTCAGCGAAAAAGTGAAAAATGTCGATTATGAAAAAGTGGGCAAGAAAGTAAAATCAAGTTCCCGCTCGTTCTTTGATACCATTGGAAATATCATCATGTTTTTCTTTAAAGTTATCGGTAAATTTATTGGGGTTGTCCTGCTTATTACCGGAGCAGCCACTTTAATAGGGCTTTTTATAGGTATGTTTACCGTAGGGTTTGCCGATATTATTCATATTCCAGGAGTTGATTTTGTAGATGTGTTTAATACCTCGGGAGTACCTATCTGGCTTATATCTCTGTTGGTTTTCTTTGCTGTAGGGATCCCATTCTTCTTTTTGTTCTATTTAGGACTTAAGATACTGGTTACCAACCTGAAATCTATTGGAAACGTTGCTAAATTTTCCCTGCTCGGGCTCTGGATAATTTCTATAATCATTATACTCATGGCAGGAGTAAGACAGGCTTCAGAATATGCTTTTGAAGAAACCGTAACCAGTGAAGAAATACTAACACTGTCTGTAAATGACACTATTATTATTAAAATGAATAAAGAAAGTACATATGAAGATCGTTACTATCGTAACAGTGACTTCGATATGATACGTGATGAAGACGGAAATGAAAAAATATGGTCAAAAGACGTTGATCTTAACATACGCCATACCACAGATGCCGACTTTATTATAAAAGTTCGAAAAGAGGCACACGGCGGTTCTTATGATATCGCTAAAAAGCGTGCCTCGGGAATAGAATATGAATACGAAACCCGTGGTAATACAATATTTCTCAATACCTACCTGACTACTCCCGTGAAAAACAAGTTTCGGGATCAGGAAGTAGATACCGATATCTATATTCCTACGGGAGCTATCGTAATGCTGGATGCGTCAGTAAGTTCATTTATGGGGCGAGGTACCAAAAATGATCAGAACTATTATAGAAGCGGTATAGCAGGACACATCTGGAAAATGGGAGAAGACGGCGAACTCAAATGTCTTGATTGCCCTTCAGAATATAAAGAAAACACCCAAGACCAAGATAATCAGCAAATTAAAAACGACACTTTACCTAACAAAGACCAAAAAACCGTTAGGATATAAACCAATAATTACTAATTTAGCTTTAACACTTTTACACTCAATCACAAAAACAAACATTATGACAACTGTAACCAAAATCTTAATTACGGCACTGGTTTCCTTATTTTTTGCTTCCTGCAACTGGGATATTAATATAGGAGAAGGTAAAAAAGGAAATGGGAACGTAGTAAGCGAAAAAAGAAATGTAACAGAAGACTTTCACACGGTAAAAGCAACCGAAGGACTCGATGTATATGTAGAACAAGGTGATAATATGGCTGTTGAAGTAGAAGCCGATGAAAACATCATTGAATACATTCGTACAGATATCAGTAACGGAGTTTTAAAAATACACACGGAAGAGCGTATTGGCAGAGCCAAATCTAAAAAAGTTCACGTGCGTTTACCCGAAGTAAAGGCATTGTATAGCAATAGTGGAGCAGACCTTTATGGCAAAGGTGTAATTACTGCCGATAATCTTATTCTCGATGCCAGCAGTGGTAGTGATCTGAAAGTTGAAGTAGCCGCTTCTGAGGTAAATTGCGACAGCAGCAGTGGTGCAGATATTAAAGTAAGTGGTACAGCAAATGTACTTATTGCCGATGCCAGTAGCGGCAGTAATATCAATGCCCGGGAGCTAACGGTTAAAAAATGTATTGCAGAAGCCAGTAGCGGTGCAGACATTATTGTAAATGCTACCGAAGAACTGTCTGCTTCAGCCAGCAGCGGTGCAGATATTAATTATCTAGGAAACCCGGAAATCGTAAAAAAGAATAAATCTTCATCAGGAAGTGTTTCCCAACAATAAAACAACCAACCTTTTATAAGTTCCTAGTTAACCTGAAAAAACATCGTTGCAAGCAACGGTGTTTTTTTATAAAATAGCTCTGTGCTTTTCCCTATCTTCGTTATACAAAGTCAATTTTATGAGAATAGAAACCAAAAGCTTTACATTAAAGCTTGCGCACACCTTTACCATTTCCCGCGAATCGCATGATACACAAAATACCCTTATTGTATGTATGCACCATAAAGGCCATACAGGGTATGGAGAAGCTACAGCAAACCCTTATTACAAAATCACTACTCAATTAATGGCAGGTGAAATAGAAGATGTAAAAGAAAAGTTAGAGTTATACGATTTTACCACACCCGAAGATTTTCATGCTTTTCTGTGTTCCCTCCCACTCTCTAATTTCACCATTTGTGCCTTAGACCTTGCGGCCAACGATCTCTTTGGTAAAATACAGGGAAGACCGCTCTATAGCTTATGGAACACCTCCATTGATACCTATCCGGTAACTAATTATACCATTGGTATTGCTTCTATTGAAAAAATGATTGAGAAAATGAAAGAAAAGCCCTGGCCCCTTTATAAAATAAAATTGGGTACAGATCATGATGTAGAGATCATTAAAGAGTTAAGAGCCCACACAGACGCCATATTCCGGGTAGATGCCAATTGTGCATGGTCTCCTGAAGAAACCATTGAAAATGCTATAGCCTTAAAAGAACTGGGAGTAGAATTCATTGAGCAACCCTTAAAAGCCGATAACTGGAGCGGTATGAAAAAAGTAATGGAAAAAAGTGTTCTTCCCGTTATTGCTGATGAAAGCTGTATCCTGGAATCTGATGTGGACCTATGTAAAGGTCATTTTCACGGTATAAACATTAAACTGGTGAAATGCGGCGGACTCACTCCGGCAAGAAGGATGATTGCCAATGCCAAAAGTTCAGGGCTTAAAATAATGGTAGGCTGTATGACCGAATCTACCGTTGGCATCTCAGCCATTGCGCAGTTGTTACCTCAGTTAGATTATGTTGACATGGATGGAGCCCTTCTCTTAAAAGAAGATATTGCTACAGGAGTTTCTATTGAAGCTAATGGAAAAGTGATCTTTTCGAGGGAAGGAGGTAGTGGCATAAATTTACTAAAAGGATGATACATGAAATAGATACCTTTCCCGGGAGAACTTTTCAATCCCAAGGCAAAACCTGGCTTTATTTTGGTGGTACCGCTTATCTGGGATTGCAAACACTTCCCGAATACCAGGAAACCTATCAAAATAATATTAAGATCTATGGAACAGGTTATGCCGCTTCCGGCATGGCAAATGTACGGCTTTCCATTTATGAGAAAGCAGCCACTTTTCTTGCCAAGTTTACGGGTAATGAAAGTGCTCTAACTGTATCTTCCGGTTATCTTGCCGGCCAGTTGCTTGCCTCCTACTTTCACAAACCTCAGTTCACATGTTATTATGCTCCCGAAACCCATTCTTCCTTACATTCAATAAATTCATTTAATGCCGGAAGTTTTGATACACTTATCTCTGAGATAAAAAATCACATCGCATCGGGGCAACCACAAATACCAGTAGTTTTTTTTGATTCTGTAATAAGCTCGGGAGATAACTACCCTTCATTTGCCTGGCTTAAAACACTACCCCTTGAAAAAATTATACTGGTAGCAGATGATTCACATGGTTTTGGTGTTCTCGGGCCTGACGGTTGCGGAGTGGCACGTACCTTAAAAGCGTTTCATCCTTTAGAACTTATTGTTTGTGGCTCTTTGGGAAAAGGGTTTGGCATACAGGCGGGGGTTATTTGCGGTATGCAAAAAAGAATAGAATCATTGCAAAAAAAGGAAATGTTCATTGCTTCCAGCCCTGCATCGCCCGCTTCCATAGCTACTCTGCTGGAGAGCATTGTTTTGTTTAGACAACAACAGGCCTTATTACACTCGCATATAAAGCGGTTTCATTCGCTAATACTTCCCGGACACGGATTATCGTATTTAAAAACGTACCCCGTTTTTACTTTTTCTGATAAAAAGCTTATTGAATTCCTGAGAAGTCGCGGGATAGAGATCACCAGTTTCAGATATCCTAATGAAAATTCAGATCTTATTAATCGTATTGTATTAAGTGCCATGCATACAGAGCGTGATATCGATATTCTGGCAGCAGCCATTAACTCTTTTTATCAGTAAAAAGCGCCGTTCTTTTTTGGGAACGGCGCTTTACAGATTTCATATTGAGTTATATTAGTCACGATCCCACCATACTCCTACGTCAAGGTTTTCCATTACAAGTTCTACCTCCACTCCGTTACGCGTTTGTTCGGATGCAGGATACTGTGCTCTGCGCACCCATTCCCCATTAAGTATAATTTCATGGTTTTCAGGCAGCTCCAGCCCAACAAAAACATTAGGGTCAAAATCATATCTTCTTAAATCTACAAAAGACTCTGCGTTGAGAAAAGTAGCTATAAATTTCTCTCGCATGATCAGTGCCAGTGTAAGGTTGTCTGCTCCAACCGCTATTGAAGTATCTGCAAGGTAGGCTTCTTTTTCACCAACGGGTACTCCCAGCTTATCCATATTGGCGCGTATCCCTTCAAGATAGGCGTTATACGCCCCTGCCGAAGTTCCTGTTGAGGTAGGAGTACCTCCGTTTTGCAGAAACAACGCTTCGGCTTCAATAAACTTCAACTCGGCGTAGCTCATAATGATCAATGGTGCTGCCTGAGACGAATAAAAATCTTCTTCTCCCAGGTCTGCTGTAGCGCTGTTGCCTTCTGCATCTTCCCCGCCTGTTCCGTTTACCGCGCCGGTAAAAGAATCTTCGGTTTCCGTATTTATACTCGAAATACGTTCCAGTCGAGGGTCAACGGTTACAGAATTAAAGGGAATAGACGTCCCGTCCATAAGGCTCACTAACTGATCTGATAAAAGAACGGAAAGATTCCCGGTATTGTTTGGGAGTGCTACCCCGGCATTCCAGGGATTAAAATTTCTGCTGTTATACACTAATTGATAATCATCGGCATTACTGTCAAAACTGTTGGCAATACTCTCCAATGCCTCAGTAACCGCCGTATTCTGATCTACTTCGGTAAGGTGAATAGCATATCGTGCTTTTAAAGCGTAAGCTGTTTTAATCCATTTGGAAAGATCTCCTCCAAAAATGAGATCGTCTTCTTCTACAACCAGGCCGGAGGTATCATTTTGATTGAGAAGTGTTATGGCTTCATCCAGTAAATTAACAATAACAGGATATATATTTTCCTGAGCGTCAAAAGAAGGTGTAAAATCTTCTTCCCCAATGGTCGCCTGGGAAAAAGGCACTGCCCCCCATTGGTCAGTCGCTAAAGCAATATTAGTGGCAATTAATATCTTCGCAATACCTTCATAGGATGGCGAACCATTTACCTGGGCTCTTTGAACCAATGTATTGAGATCTGGCAGTGCCTCCAGGTAAATTGCGGTCCAGGCACCTGTTAACTGCACCTCTTCATGGGTATCTGTACCCGGGGTAAAATATGAAGCCAGCTGCTGCGAGTACTGGCACATACCAAAGGCCGCATTATATTGTGCCCGGGCGGTATAAAAAATACCGGGGGTGAGTAGTTCTGCTTCAGTTACCTGCTCTTCTCCCTTTTTATTAGGGTCTATATTATCATTAAAAAAATCATCGCAACTTACTATGAGTAAGCATACTAGTGCGGTGAATAAACTATATCTTAATAATTTCATCATTTCCTAAAAGTTTAAATTAACACCGAAAAAATAGCTTTTTGTATTGGGTATATTAAGCCCGGTAAAGCCAAAAGCATTAGAACCGGCACTAAACTGTGTACCTTCGGGGTCATACCCTCTAAAAGGGGTATCGAGCCAGAGGTTTGTTCCTGTAAAGCTAAAGGTAGCCGTATCAAAAGGAAGTTTATCCATAAGTTTGGCCGGGAGATCATACGAAAGAGTTACATTTCGCAAACGCCACCAGGAAGCATCTTCCACAAGTATCTCAGAAGCTCTGTTGTAAACCGCAGAATTACGGTAATAGTTCTGATCTATAAAAACCGGCACATTATTAGGCGTTCCATCAGCAAAAACCCCGTCAAGAATCACTTCCTGGTTACGAAGGCCTGTAATGGCCAGTACTCCGTTACGTATTCCGTTTCGTTGTCCGGAATCATACACATCGCCTCCTTGTTTTCTTTCTAACATAAATGAGAGTGTTACACCTCTCCAGGAAACCGTATTGATCACAGAGCCCAGCCAGTCGGGAATGGCACTTCCTACTTTTACTCTTTCAGAAGTATTTATTCTTGGCAAGCCGTCTGGTTCAATAATACGTTCACCATCATCATTATAATTATAGGTAAAGCCAAACAGATCTCCTGGAGCACCTCCCACTACCAGTTTAGATATCACTCCGGGGAAGCCACTGTCTGCAAATATAATTTCATCAATTTCGTTAGGCAGGGAAAGTACTTCACTGTTTACTTTAGACCAGTTAACATCTATACTCCATTGAAAATCATTATTCCTAACGGGTACCACATTTACCAGTAACTCGTATCCGCGATTCTCAATTTCTCCGGCGTTGAGAACAAAGGTTGAAAACCCGGAGCTTTGAGCCACCGGAACCGGTAATATCTGGTCTTTACTGGTTTGATTATAATAGGTAAAATCAAAACCAAAGCGATTGTTAAAGAATTTCATTTCGGTTCCAAACTCATAGGCTTCGGTTCTTTCCGGTTTTAAGTTTGCTGTGGCTCCCTGTGTATCTCTGGAAAAACCATTAGTATTGCCATCGCTAAAAGGGAAGTTTAACGGTTCGTCAAAATAAATCCCTAGATAAGCAGGGGCATCTTTACCCACTTCGGCCCAGGAAGCCCTGAATTTTGCATAGGTAAGGAAATCTGGCAACATTCCCTGATCCTTAAGGGTTTGAGAGAGTATATAACTCAGGTTGACTGACGGATAGAAAAAACTGCGGTTTTCTTTCGGCAGGGTTGAGGACCAGTCGTTACGGCCTGTAATATTTAAGAAAAGAGTATTTTTATATTCGAGCCTCAAGTCACTAAAAAGACCTACAATCTGGCGCTTTGTTCCAAACACCTGATTAAAAAAGTTGTTGGCACTGTCAAACTCATTCAGGCTATTGGGGTTGAGTCCTTCTGCACGGTTAGTGACTCTGCGGGTGGTAATCTCAGTAATCTGGTTTCCCAGTAATAATGATCCCTTAAAGTCCTCAGAGAACTCATGTGTAAATGTTGCGAAAAAGTTTGAGTTTATCTCATTGTAATTAAGGGCTTCTTCTACTATAAAACCCTGAGCGGCTGAGCCCGGATCAATATCAGGTGGCACAAAGCGCCTGCGGTTATCGTGGTAATTATCAACCCCTACCTGAAACTGGAGGTTTAACCAGTTATAGGGGTTGTAACGAAAACTGGCATTCGCCAATATCCTGTTTACTCTTGAATCCAGCGAACTTACTTCTGCAAAGTAGCGCGGGTTATCTACAATACCATTGGTATAATTTTTTTCTTCTCCGTTAACCAGATAGTCATTTACATCTATGGTTGGCGACCAATAAGATAAGGAACTCATGACTGATTTATCCCCTCCGTTAGGTAACCTTCCATCTGAGATGATGTATGATATGGAAGGTTCTATGGAAAACTTTTCACTTACTTTATAATTGGCTGAGAACTTAAGTGTGGTACGGTCAAAAAATGTGTTTGGTACTATACCCTGGTCATCAATACGGGATAATGATGCAAAATAGGTAAGTTTATCACTTCCTCCGCTTAAGTTAAAAGAGTTATTTGAAGAATAGCCTTTTCGGAAAAAGTCTCTGAAATTATCAAAAAAGCGATCTTCCGGACCGTATTCGGGTCCAAAACTCCAGAACCCAAAACTAAAACCATCTGCATACCGGTATCCTCCGGGAGCGGTAGGGTCATCAAAAGAAACCGGTTCTCCGTTAAAACCTTCTCTGTATTGCCTTTGCACGTCAGGGGTTTTATTAACTTCATTCCATCCAAAAGAAGTTCTAAGGTTAAACTTAAGATCTCCGCTGGCACCTCGCTTAGTAGTGATCACAACAGCTCCATTGGCAGCTCGCAACCCATATAAAGCAGTCGCTGCAGGCCCCTTAAGGATAGACACACTCTCCACATCATTAGGATTAATGTCTGCTCCCCGGTTGGTGAATGAAAACTGCTCTGAGGAAGAGGGAGAATTGGAACCTGTGCTGGGTAATAAGCTTCCGGTAAATGTATCATTACTCACAGGAATACCATCAATAATAAATAAAGGCTGATTATCTCCATTGGGGTTGAGTGAGGTAATCCCTCTTATCACAATGTTAGAACCTGCTCCGGCAGCACCCCCAGATGCATTAATAGTAACCCCGGCTACTCTTCCCTGTATGGCACCGAGCACATCACCACGGTTATCCCGTGTAAGATCGTCTGCCCCTATTTCCTGAATAGCATACCCTACAGATTTCTTCTCCTTTTTTATACCCAGAGCGGTTACCACCACTTCCCCCAACTGGGTAGCATCTTCTTTCATAATAATGCTCAAGGTGCTCTCAGATCCCAGGGTAACGGTAAGGGTTTCAAGCCCTATAAAAGAGAATATGAGTTTGTCGCCCGGACGGGCATTGATAATAAAATTACCATCAAAATCGGTCGATGTTCCGTTGGTTGTACCTTCTACCACAATTGAAACGCCGGGTAGCGGCACACCAGATTGGTCAGTTACTTTTCCTGTTATTGTTTGCCCATACGACCAAACAGCAGTAAACAAAAAAAGTATTGTTAATACTTTTAACTTCATAGGTTTGAAAAAAATTGGTTATGATGAATTAAATTTACATGTTTTTCCACAATAACCCCCCTTTTAATTAAAAAGTAAATCTATTTTTACGAATTATTCAAGTAATATGTTAAAAATAAATAAAAAAGGTAAAACCATATCAATATAATGGTTTTACCTTAAAATATGTGTAAAGTTTAGTCTTAACTGGTAACTTCCTGAGGAGATTCTACTGTTGCCAGGTAACGCTCTGCATCGAGCGCTGCCATACAACCCGTACCGGCTGCGGTAACTGCCTGACGGTATTCTTTATCCTGAACATCGCCACTGGCAAATACTCCTGGTTTATTGGTTTTGGTTGATTTTCCCGGTGTAATAATATATCCGGTATCATCCATATCTAATTGTCCTTTAAAGATATCGGTATTGGGTTTATGCCCTATGGCTATAAAAAGGCCGGTTATTTCTATCTCGTCTTTTTCTCCGGTCTGGTTATTAACGATACGAAGCCCTTCTACTACTTGATCTCCCAATACTTCATCTACCTCAGAAAAATAACGTACTTCTAGATTAGGCGTATTATTAACCCTATGCTGCATGGCCTTGGAAGCTCTCATTTCTCCTTTTCTCACCAGCATGGTCACCTTTCTACAAATATTAGCCAGATAGGTAGCCTCTTCTGCCGCGGTATCTCCTCCTCCTACTATAGCTACATCCTGCCCTTTATAGAAAAAGCCATCGCAAACTGCACAGGCAGAAACACCTCCGCCCCGTAAACGCTGTTCGCTTGGCAACCCTAAATACTTGGCGGTAGCTCCGGTACTTATGATAACGGTTTTGGCTTCCAAATGCTTGTTGTTATCTACTACAATTTTATGATAGGCCCCGGGTACATCACTAAATTCTACTGAGGTTACCATACCAATTCGCACATCGGTACCAAAACGTTCTGCCTGCTTCTGAAGCTCTACCATCATAGCGGGCCCGTCAATACCATCAGGGTATCCCGGAAAGTTTTCAACTTCAGTAGTCGTTGTCAATTGTCCTCCAGGCTCCATACCGGTATATACTACAGGCTTCATATCTGCTCTGGCAGCATAAATAGCCGCCGTATATCCCGCAGGACCGGAACCAATAATCAGGCATTTTATTCTCTCAACTGAATCAGACATATACTATTTCTTGATTTATATTATGGTTTACATAACAAAAGTAGCTTTTTTAAACAAAAGCTTACACACAAACCATTAAAAGTTGCTATATACAAGCCGTAACAAAACAGTCATTAAAGCATACAGAACCCGGGAAAAGTATAGGTACTTTCTTTTAACTTTGTATATTTTTTTGTAAATTTAAAACACCTAACCTTTTGAAAATCAAATTTATAATTACTCCCTATGAAAACATTAGTTCATACCTTATATATATGCTTTCTTGGATTTCCCTTACTGCTCTATGAACAGGTACAGCCTGATATGCCTTATCGTATAGAGGGTACATGGGAACTTATAAATCAATATTCGTATGAAGGCATGGAGATCATAGATACCATAGACAACAGTGATGGCTATCGCCAGATCAAAATGTTTTATAAAGGAAAAGTAATGTGGACGCGATATGTACCCAAAGACTCCATAGAATGGTTTGGGTATGGTTCCTATACTACTACAGACTCAACTCTTACGGAAACACTTGAATACGGCTCTGCCTCTATGATGGGTATTGTAGATACCATGAGGGTGTTTAATTTTGAGTTGCTGTTAAGAAAAAACTATTACCAGCAAATTACAACGGACGGTGAAGGAAATCGCCTCTTCTCAGAAAACTACCGGCGTATCTCGAATTAACTCTTTTTCTTTTTGATATTTTTTTTCATTTCTGAAACGATCTCATATACCTGTGGATCATTTGTTTTTTCCAAATGCCGAATGACGCTGGTATGATTACCTTCTCACTGGCTTTGCGATAGTTTAAATTGGGCTTGTATATCTGCAATTTCAATAGCAAGGCCTTCAATTGCCAGCATCTTGCTCTTTATATAGGTAGGAGTGGTGTTTAAATCCCGGTTTATTCAAGTCTGGATATACGGTTCTGGAGCCGCAATATCTCTTGCTGCATTTCTTCCATTCGGTTCAACATATAATAAATGGTTTCTACGCCTTCAAAATTAACACCCAATTCTTTATGTATTCGTGTCAGGCGTTCCAATAACGGGAGGTCTTTGTTAAAAACACAACGCTCACTATGAATAGTTGTAAACCGTATTAAACATGACTCTTCTAAAGCCTCTACGAAAGTATAATCAATACTATATGTTTGGCAAAACTCTGTTAACTTTATATACTCTTCTGCTTTCATTATATACCTTAAACATTGGTTTTTTTCAGTTCTTTAAACAATTCTTCCTGCTCCGGAGTAAGATTTTCAGGGATCTTAATCTTCCAGGTAATGAAAAGATCTCCAAACTGGCCTTCTTTTTTATACTTTGGAAACCCTTTTCCTTTCAGTTTTACCACTGTACCGTTTTGGGTACCGGCAGCTATCTTAAGTTTTGCTTTTCCGTCAAAAGTATCTATTATTATTTCACCACCTAAAACAGCTGTAGTTAACTTTACTTCTTCTGTTTTGTATAGAGCATCTCCTTCTCTTTTAAAAGGAGTATCGTTTACAATGGCAAAGGTTATGTATAGATCTCCGGCACTCCCTCCGCCTTCACCAGGGCCTCCATACCCCCCAATTTTTATGGTCTGTCCGTTTTCTATTCCGGCAGGAATAGTAATACGAATGTTTTTACCGTTTATAGTGATCACTCTTTTGTGGGTACGATATACTTCACTTAGCGACAGGCTTAATTCTGCATTGTAATCCTGGCCGCGAAACCTCGTTTGCCGGGATCCGGAAGAAAACCCTCT
Organism: Ascidiimonas aurantiaca; assembly: GCF_037646345.1. Classification (NCBI taxonomy): domain Bacteria; kingdom Pseudomonadati; phylum Bacteroidota; class Flavobacteriia; order Flavobacteriales; family Flavobacteriaceae; genus Ascidiimonas; species Ascidiimonas aurantiaca. The sequence goes on from NZ_JBBEWR010000015.1 coordinate 77,245, forward strand.
GCCGAACATGGCTTCAAAAAAATCTGAAAAATCTGCACCAGATGCCTGACCGGAATAGGTAAAAGGTTCTTGATACTGTTTTTGTGCCCGTTTTGCTTTTTCGAACTCTTCCGCATGCTCCCAGTTTTTCCCGTATTCATCATACTTTTTCCTTTTCTCCGGGTCGCTTAACACTTCATTGGCTTCGTTTATTTGCTGAAAGCGTTTTTGCGCATCTTTGTCATTAGGGTTTACATCCGGGTGATGCTTCCTGGCCAGCCTTCTGTAAGCTTTCTTAATTTCTTCCTGTGTGGCATTCTTCGCAATCCCTAAAACCTCGTAATAATCTATAAACTCCATATATACTATGTATTCAATACACCTTTTTTAATTATACAGAATGCTTTGTAATGATTTCTGTTGGTGACTGGTACTTCAAAAATAAGATATAATTGAAAAAATAACACGTTTCCGTACCGTCTTTAAATCACTTTACAAATTAAATTTTTTTAAGAATAGGACTAAACGCTTTTGATGCTGCCAGTACCGTATCACCCGGTGCCAATGCAAGCGCCTCTGCTTCGGGTACGACCGCCCTCACCAGGTCTTTCCCTACAAGAATTGTAATTACGAAAACAATGTCCTCTTTTTCAATAGCAAGTATTTTCCCGGTAAACTGAAATTTTCCGCTTATGCGTGTATTCGAAAATACTTCTAACGGATCTCCCGACTTCACTACTTTTCCTTCTTCCAGTACCAGTACTTTATTAGAAAGGCTTACTACATCCCCTATATCATGACTCACCAGCAACAGGGTTAATGATAGTTCCTGATGAAGTTGTAGTAAGTACTCCCTCAATTTATAACGCATCTCTTCATGAAGGGATGACAAAGGCTCATCTAACATAAGTACAGAAGGTTTACGTACCAAAGCCCTTGCTAAAGCTACCCGCTGCTGCTGGCCCCCGGATAAAACAGAAGGCTTTTTGTGCTGTAATCCGGTAAGCCCCATGACTTCCAAAAGCTCCTGTACAATTGACGCAGAAGTATCGCGGTCTCTGGCATAAAGCAGATTTTGTTTCACCGTTAAATGAGGAAATAATGCAAAATCCTGAAAAACGTACCCTATGTCTCTTTTTTGAGGTGGGAGGTTGATGTTTCTTTTACTGTCAAAAAACGTACGTTCATTAACAGCAATATACCCCTCGTCAGGAGTCATTAACCCTGCCAACATTCGCAATACCGAGGTCTTTCCCGCTCCTGATTCTCCAAAAAAAGTAACCAGTTCCCCTTTTTTAACAAACAGTTCCATATAGAGGTCCATACTACCCTTTGCTGAGAATAATTTTTTTTTGAGTGTGAGCTCTATCATTTGGATACCGGTTTAAAATAGGTGCCGTTTAATATATACACCAAAAGCAAAATACTAAAGGCTACTGCAAATAAAATGAGTGAATACGTATTTGCAGTTGTGTAATCAAGCCCCTCGACTTTGTCATAAATAGCAATAGAAGCCACTCTGGTTTTCCCCGGGAGATTTCCACCGGTCATAAGTACTACTCCAAACTCACCTATAGTATGAGCAAATGACAAAATACCTCCCGTTAATAGAGATCTTTTAACATTGGGTAAAAGAATACTAAAAAAAGTACGTAATCGGGATGCTCCCAATACATAGGAGGCTTCTTTAAGTGATACCGGTAAGGCCGATAATCCGGACTGAATAGGTTGTACCATAAAGGGGAGGCTATATATTACTGAGGCGAGTACTAAACCCTCAAATGAGAAAATAAGCTGAATTCCCAGCCATTGATCCAGCCATTCTCCAAAAGCATTAGAAGGGCTAAAGGCCAGTAGTAAATAAAAGCCCAAGACCGTAGGAGGCAGTACCAGGGGCATACTTACCAGGGCTTCTACAACAATTTTCGTTCTGCTTTTGGAGAAAGCCAGCCAGTTGGCAAGTGGCAGTGAAACCAAAAACAGGATGGCTGTAGTAATTACTGCTAATTTTAAAGACAATAATAAAGGGTCCCAAAAACTCATTCCGATAGCATTATATCTGTACTTCGTATCATTACGAACACCTTACTTCCCTTCTTTAACGATAATGTATTTACCACGTCTGTGAAAATCAGGGAGGTTACCTCACCCAAAGGAGTGCCCAGTATTAGATTGCTAAGCAGTTTTCCCTGATCTACTTGTCTCACTTCTCCCGGAAAACAATTATCTATACTCGTTTTTATTTGGTTAGGTTCGGTAAGAATAACCTCGGTTTCTTTTATATATAAGGTGACATCTTTTTTCTCCTGAAGATAGCCGGCGGAGGCAGTATCTATTACCAATACTTTCATTTCACAACCTTTTACCTGTATCGTTACGCGTGTAAGGTGCCCTGCACTTTCTCTGTTTGTGATATCTCCTTTGAGTATATTCATTTCACAATGCGGTTATGTACCCATATTTCTTTACAACGCTTAAGGCGGTATTGGTAGATAAGTACTCATAAAACTTCTGAGTTTCTTTCTTTACGGTTCCTTCTTTACTTTTGAGCAAAACCAAACCCTGTACAATAGGCTCATATAAATTATCCGGAACTTCTGCCCACGACCCTAAAGTGTGTAAATCGGGAGAAAGAACAGTAGAGAGAGATGTAAACCCCACATCTACCGATTGAGAAGACACAAAATGATTTACCTGAGAGATACTGCCTGCATACACGAGTTTGTTCTGTATTTTTTCTAAATATCCTTTTCGTTTTATCGCTTCCAGGGCGGCTCTGCCATAAGGAGCCGTTTCTGTTTGTGCCACAGCAATATGTTTTACATTTTCATCAATAAGCCTTTCCATAGAAGGAACCTGATCGTGGTAAGCAGTCCATAAAACCAGTTTTCCATAAGCATACACTTGCGGTGGTCCTGTGGTAAGGCCCTGGGCATATAAAAAATCAGGATACTTCATATCGGCAGAGATGAATATATCATAAGGAGCTCCTTCTTTTATTTGTGCTGTTAACTTTCCGGAAGATGCGATAACCAAATTACAGATAATCCCGGTTTCTTTCGTGAACAACGTAGTGAGATCTTCCATTACAAAACGCATATTGGCCGCAGCCGCAACGGTGATTTCCTCAGATTCTCTCTCTCCACAGGATTGAAGAAAAATCGAGGCACTAATAAAGAAAACATGCAGTAGTCGGATACCTTTCAATAGCTTTATCTATAATTAAACAATTCTTTCAAATATAGAATAAAACCAGATAACCCATGATATTATGTTTTGTCATCTTACGGGTATGAAAACAAGTATTTCAGGCACTAAACCTTTTTTAAATGGTTTAAGGTGGTGTCTTGAAAGTACTTATAGTTGTATTTTAACCCATGACTGTTACACCTCTTAATTTGAGTATATACAAAAGTATGATGAAGAAATAAATTAAGTATGCCGGGAACTGTTTCTACGTTAATTTATATCACTATGCCTAAAACTGAATATTTTCTGGCTTTAAAGGCAAACGATTTTGATTTTTAGATAGGAATACGATACTTATTAAACATCTTTTCCCTTAAGCATTTTATGCCAGTAAAAATAAGGCAATATATATTTTTTAAGGATCCAGAGCCGCCAGTGTTCTTTATCGCTATTAAAAACCAACATGCGCTTAAGCTTAGGATCTGGTGTAAAATTACCTGTATAATCAAATTCTCCCAGTACCATTTTACCATAACCGGTTACCAGAGGGCACGAAGAATACCCCTGGTAGGTTTTATTACTCAACGTGTTATGCGCTATTAAAGTGAGAATATTATCTACCAGTACAGGTACCTGTTTCCTGATGGCTGCACCGGTTTTTGCCGTGGGCAAACCAGCTACATCTCCTAATCCAAAAATATTTTTATAGGTATTGTGACGAAGCGTAAAATGGTCCACATCAAGCCAGCCGTCTTTATTGGCAAGGACTGAATTTTTCACAAATAAAGGTGCTGTTTGCGGAGGTGCCAGGTGCAACAGGTCGTAAGGCAGTTCTATGATTGATTCTCCACTTATGCGCTCTCCCAAAGTATTATCTTCAACAATTACACATTTGTTTTCTTCGGGTGCTGTATTCTTAAAATATACAATCTGTTTTTCTCCATCTATTTTATAGGGAGCATAAAAAGGTTTGAAATGGATACCGTAACGATGAATTACTTTCATTAGTGTTTCTCTAATGGGTTTTACTCCAAAGATCACAGAGCCCGGGGTCGCAAAAACAACATTGGTTTTCCCGGCAATTCCTTTTTTTCTGAAATAATCTGCTGCGAGATATGCTATTTTTTGCGGAGCGCCCCCGCATTTTATGGCAGTGGTAGGTTGTGTAAACACGGCGTTACCTCCTTTAAAATTACGGATCACTTCCCAGGTATGTTCGGGATCTGTATAATTACTGCAAACTACTCCTTTTCCGAGAGCTTCTGTAAGACCTTCAATAAGAGAAGTATCCATAACCAGACCGGGAGAAACTACTAAATAATCGTAACTAATATTACCCGAGTTTTCTGTGGTTACGCTATTGTTTTCGGGGTCAAAACCGGTAGCTTTATCTTTTATCCAGTCAACGCCTTTGGGTATTATGGAGTGCATAGGCCTTGCTGTTTTTTTATAATCGTATGTGCCGGCGCCTACCAGGGTCCACGCGGGCTGGTAATAATGTGTATCTGAGGGTTCGAGAAGACCAATATCTAAAGAAGGGCTTTTTTTTAGCAGCCTCGCCGCAGTCATAATCCCCCCGGTACCACCTCCTATAATAAGTATTTGATAGTGCGTTTTCATCTTGTTTTGATTTTGCTTAATTTATAATGAATGCCTTCAACAAAGTATTTGGGGAAGCCTGGTAAAAATTGCATCTGTACTATTGTATGTCACGTTGCCATGCGATATAGCCTCCTCTAAGGTCAAAAAGCTGTGTAAAGCCCATTTTGGCCAGTAATCTGGCTGCCTGCTGACTTCGTTGACCTGATCTGCAATAGAGATACACAGGTGTATTTCTGGCTATTTTCTCAAAATGGCTCTTAAAAGCCCCCCGGTTAAATATATTGAGGTTGATGGCCTTTGCTATATGGCCCTGTCTGTATTCTCCGGGTGTACGAACATCTACCAGCAATATCTGGTTATCTTTTATTGCTTTTTGATACGCTTCTGTAGGTAATACCTGCACATCTACCTTTGTACTGTTTTTTTTCTTGAAAAATAAATTTAAAATACTCATGTACTGTTTTCTTACTTTATAAAAATAAGCAGCCATATAATTACATGGCTGCTTACATATCAACCAACTTAAAAACAACTCAGAAATTATACACTTCTCTAAGTGTATATAAAAACGAATTTGTGAATTCCTTTTGTTAACTGTTTATCTTTATAACATAGTAGTGGGAGCTATATAATCGGATTTGGGCAAACTGGTTTCTGAGATCCCATCAAACCCGTCTTCTACATCTACAAAATTATCCCAGCCACGCTGTTTTAATATGGAAGCGGCTATCATACTTCGATATCCTCCGCCACAATGCAGAACAAAAGGTTTGTCTTTTGGGAACTCTGATAAATGAGTATTTATCTCATTTAACGGAACGTTCACGGCCTCTATAAGGTGTTCTGAATCATATTCACTCTTTTTTCGTATATCAATCACCATTGGAGCTTCATCTTTGTAAATAGTCTCCAGTTTTTTAGCATTAATTCTATTTACCTGATCGGTTTCTTTATTTGCTTTCTTCCAGCTTTCAAATCCACCCTCCAGATATCCAATGGTATTGTCATAACCTACTCTGGAAAGTCTTGTAATGGCTTCTTCTTCTTTACCCGGATCTGTTATAAGTAATATTTGTTGTTTTACATCGGGTATCATCTCTCCTACCCACTGCGCAAAACTACCTTCCAGTCCAATATTAATGCTGTTAGGAATAAAACCTTTTGCAAAATCTGCGGCCTTGCGTGTATCCAGCATCAATGCGCGGGTTTCGTTGGCTGCTGCCTCAAAAGCTTCGGCAGAGAGTGGCCGGGTGCCTCTTTCGATAATGGTATCCAGGCTCTCATACCCTTTAATGTTCATCAACACATTCTGAGGGAAGTACCCGGGAGGAGTGGTTAACCCTTCAAGAAGCACTTTTACAAATTCTTCTTTGGAAAGTTCAGGGTTTAATGCATAATTCACTTTTTTCTGATGCCCCAGGGTATCTGTAGTTTCTTTGCTCATCATCTTGCCACATGCCGAACCTGCTCCGTGATTGGGATAGATAATGAGATGGTCACTAAGTGGCATAATCTTGTTACGAAGTGAATCGTAAAGGTGCCCGGCAAGTTTCTCTTCGGTAAGTTCTGAAACCACGTGTTGGGCAAGGTCTGGTCTTCCTACATCACCTATAAAAAGTGTGTCTCCTGTTATAATACCATGTTCTTTTCCTTCTTCATCTATTAATAAATAGGTAGTACTCTCCATAGTATGTCCGGGAGTATGAATCACTTTTACTTTATAATCCCCCACTTCAAAGATCTGCCCGTCACTGGCTACTATCGCTTCATACCCTGGTTTTGCGGTAGGACCAAATACAATCTCAGACCCTGCCTTTTTTCTAAGGTCGAGATGCCCACTCACAAAATCTGCATGAAAGTGAGTTTCAAATACATATTTAATGGTAGCGTTATCTTTTTTGGCGCGTTCTAAGTAGGGTTCCACTTCCCGGAGCGGATCAAATACAGCTGCTTCGCCTTTACTTTCGAGATAGTAAGCAGCATGTGCGAGACACCCTGTATAAATTTGTTCTACTTTCATAATTACTGTTATTTTATCATTAGGTTTGTACTAAAGTAAATAACTGTGTACACCTATACAGTGACATTTGTTACATTACGCACTTTTAACATTTTTTTCACACAAGGTGTTGCTAATGATGGCCGTTTATTAACTGTTTGCAACTAAATATGTGCGGTATAATCAATCTAACTTATAACAAGTTCTTTGATCAAAATATATACGCCCATCAACAAAGTAAACCACCCGAACCCTTTTTTAAGTTTACTGCCTTTAATAAACCGGTTAAGCCATACTCCCAGAAAAATACCTAGTACAGAAACAAGTGTAAAGCTCAATAGAAAATCCCAGGCAATCGTTAAATTCTCAACATCACCTATAAACCCTATTAATGACTTAATTGCGATAATAAGCAATGAAGTTGCTACTGCCTTTTTCATGGGTAGCCTGGCAAGCATTACCAAAGCAGGAATGATAAGAAACCCACCGCCAGCCCCTACAATACCGGTAAGTACCCCCACTAACAACCCCTCTAAAACTATTAAAGGATAATTATAAATTACTTTTGAGTTATCGTCGTCACAATTTTTGCATTTACCACGTATCATGGAGAAAGAAGCAAGTAGCATAATAAGGGCAAAAAACACCATAATGGCGATGTCTTTAGTAATGATAAGGCTTCCTACGGTAAACATTTCTTCAGGAAGTGCGGGTAATAAATACTTTCTGGTAAGATATACTGAAATAAAAGCAGGAATTGAGAAAACGATCGCAGTGCGAAAATCAACCAGTCCTTTTTTAATGTTTTGCAAAGCCCCAACTAAAGAAGACACCCCTACTACAAACAGAGAGTAAGCCGTAGCGGTAACAGGATTTATATGCAATAGATATACCAGTACAGGAACGGTTAAAATAGAGCCCCCGCCTCCAATAAGGCCCAACGTAATTCCTATGATAAGTGCCCCGATGTAACCGGCAATTTCTAATAAATCAAGCATATGCCAAATGTAACCGGCACAAACAAAACAGACAGTAACAAAGGTTACATACCAATGAATAATATAAATACGGTACAGCATACCGTAAATAAAAGATAGGGTACTAAAAACTTTGCGAAAGTAAGGTATTTACTTTTGCAAAGCTTTTATGAGCTTTTCAGGGGGTTGATAACCAAAGTACCTGTCACGAACCGTAAATTCTTCGGTAAGAATAACCATTGCCGGAAGTGAAAAAGGAGATCCCTCCCTGCTGGCAAGCAGTAAAGGGATCTCGTGAATGGCATTACGCTGGACTTTATGCTGGGGATTATTAAAAATTCGGCCGTCAAAGACAATAGTATCGGTTGATTCTACATTCATACGAACTGCATAATATGAATCCCGCAATGTTTTGATAATTTCTTTTTTTGAAAAAGCTACGCGTTCCATCTTTTTACAGTAGTTGCACCAGTCAGCATAAAAAGAGATTAATACCTTTTTTGGTTTCTTTTTTAAAGAGTCTTCCAACTGTGTAAAATTAAGCCATGTAATTTCTTCTGTTCCCTGTGCCTTTAAGGCATGGTTTAAAAAGAAACCTGTAAGAAGAAGTGTAAATACCAGCTTTTTATAACGCATGCTTTAATGTAATTTTCCAAACTTAACTCCTATAAAAAAGGTTCTTGGCAGTGCAGGGCCATAAATATAATCTGAATCTCTTTCAGGGCCTGTATCAAAATCATCCTGAAAACTGTTAAACACATTTCGAACCCCTCCGCTAAAAGTAGCGTGTATGTCTTCCGAAAAATCTACGTGATACTCCATTTTTATATTTAGGTCCAAAAACGGGTCTGCATCTACCAGGTCCAGAAAGCCAGACTCGCTTATTACCCTGGGAACTATCATACTGCCGGTATAGGTTCCTGTCAATGCTACATTAAATTCTTTTCCCGGTGTCCAGGAAGTATTGAAGTACCCGTAAAAATTAGGGTTTCTAACAAATTCATCTGTTACTACATCGGTCTCTCCCTGAAAACTACCATCTGATTCAAACAGTATTTGTGTTTCTTCATATTCAGAACGCTGAAGGGTCCCGCCGAGTTGAAATTGCCATTTTTCATTAGGTGATACTCCTATTTCAAAATTAGCACCATATACATTAGCTCCTGAGCCGTTACGAACTTCTTCTAAAATAGAACCGTTTTCAAGTACAGCTCCCGTACTTACCAGTGTAAAAGGGTTTTGAAGTTCTGTAAAAAAACCTTCCAGTAAAAAGTTGGTCTGAACTTTTTTGAAATTTTTACTGTAATTTAAAGATGCAGTATATGCATTGGAAAACTCTGTTTCAAGATCCTCGGAAAGTATTACAAACTGAGGCTCCCCTCCTACCGATGATATGTGTAAATCTTCATTAAACGCCTGCGGAGCACGAAAACCGCGAGCATACCCGGCCCTTAAACGAACGTCTTTGTTTACATCGTACATAAAAGTAACTCTGGGGCTCAATACGCCCTGGTCTGCTGAAGCGTTTCTGTCAATTCCTCCAATCTCATATCGTCCGTCAACATTTATATAATCAAACCGGGTACCCAGAAGGGCTGTGAATTTTTCAACAGGTTTCCATTCATATTGTACGTATGATCCCAGTGTGTTTACCTGTTGGTCTATAAGACGGTTGTACCCCTCTATATTATCTTCTATATCAGACACGTTATACTCAGTTCCCACTGTTAATACGTCCTCATTTTTGAATTTTCGGGTAAACTGAATCCCACCTACTATGGCAAGATCCTTGGTGTTTCCATAAGCATTAAGTGCCAGTAAGCTGTCCTGTCTGGTGCGTCCGCCCCCTAATCCGCCATAATAACTATCGCGATTGGTGTACTGTGTAGATGCATATACTGATAAACGGTTGGAAAGATCTTGATTTTGAATATCGTAGTTAATACCCCCTAAAAAAGTGGTATGATCCAGTTCTTCTGTAATATCTGTCAGGTGGGGAGCCAGATTAAGACGATCTCCTCCTCTTCGGTATTCGGTTATAGTAGTTAGATCTACCGAAAGTCGGCTAAGCTCCGTGGGCTTCCAGTAGGCTTTGGCACCTAAGGTATTGTTAACTAATGTGGTAATTTCAGTGAATCCGTCATCATTGGCATCAAACTCCTCCCGGTCTCTGAACATACCAAAAAAAGTCACACCACTTTGCAAATCGTCTGCAACCATAGAGGTGTTGAAGTTAAGCAGCCTATCAGGTGTATTTCCATTTATTAATGCAAAATTACTGCCTATTTCCCAGGAGTTCAATATAGGGTCTTTGGTAATAATATTTACGGTTCCGGCAATGGCATTAGATCCATACAAAGCAGACCCTCCACTGCGAACAACCTCAACGCGATCTATAATATTAGCAGGTATTTGCTCCAATCCGTAAACACTGTTAAGTGCGCTAAAAACCGGGCGGCTATTTACCAGCACCTGAGTATAGCTTCCTTCAAGCCCGTTAAGCCGTACTTGTGTAAAACCGCAATTCTGACAATTATTTTCTACTCGTACTCCCGTAGAAAAATTGAGCCCTTCTGCCAGTGAAAGAGACTGGGTCGCATTAAAGAGTTTAGAGCCTAAAACATTCACTACTACAGGAGCGTCCTGTCGGTTTACACTGTTTCGGGTAGCACTTACCACTACCTGATCTAAGTTGAGCCGGTCTTCCTGCAGATCAAAATCCAGTTGAACGGTTTTACCTGAAAAAATGGATACATATTTTGTGGCACGCCGGTATCCCATAGCAACCACTGTAACCTTATAATCACCAGATGAAAGGTCTGTAAACTGAAAATAACCGTTCTCATCGGCTGTTACTCCTTTTGAGATCTTTTCTCCTTTTAGCATTACTGAAGCAAAAGCCAGGCGTTCATCCGCGGAGGAAATTGTACCCTGAATACCTCCCGCTTGTGCATCAAGTTGTGTATAGGTAAATAATAGTAGTAATACTAAACTAAAAGTTCTCATAAAAGCTGTTTCTTTTTTTTGCAAAGGTAAATAAAAATTTAGTTTAATCTAAAAATTAATTTATTAGTAAAAAAAATGATATTTTTGTATAAAAGAAAAATTCATGACGCTTTCCGAAGAGAATTACTTAAAAGCGATCTATCATCTTTCCCGGAACTATAAAGATGGTGTGCCTACCAATGCTATTGCTGAACAGATGGACACTAAGGCATCTTCGGTGACAGATATGCTGAAAAAATTATCGGAAAAAAAACTTGTCATATATAAGAAATACCAGGGTGTTAAACTAACCCGTGAAGGTCATTTATATGCTGCCAGGATAGTGCGTAAGCACCGTTTATGGGAAGTTTTTTTAGTAAAAAAACTAAATTTTGCCTGGGATGAAGTGCATGATGTTGCCGAGCAGCTCGAGCATATCAAATCTGAAAAACTTATAAAAGAGCTGGATAAGTTTTTAGAGTATCCCGACAGGGACCCTCACGGAGACCCTATTCCCGATCATGAAGGCAATATAAAAACACTATCAAAAACCACCTTATCTGCCTGTCAAAAAAATGACAAAGGTATTTGCGTGGGGGTTGCCGACACTTCTTCAGAGTTTTTAAAATACCTTGATAAACTACATATAGGACTGGGAAATACCATAGAGGTTATTAGTAAAGAGTCTTTTGATCAATCTATGAGCATTTTTAATAACGGCAGAGAATTAACAGTTTCTGCCATAGTAGCTCAAAACATTTACATTCAAAAATTATGACCTGTTCTTTTTTCTCATCTCGAAAAAACTTTCTTGTCGCAGGAATGTTTTTAGCGCTTATTTCCTGTAAAAAGTCAGCTACCACAAAAGATAACAGCATGTTACAGGTAGTTACTACCACTACAATGCTCACTGATCTTGTTACCACTATTGGTGGCGATGCTATTCACGTAAACGGGCTCATGGGCAGTGGTGTAGATCCTCATCTGTACAGGGCCAGTGAAGGAGATGTAAACAAACTGTTTCGAGCAGATCTCGTATTTTATAACGGCTTGCACCTGGAAGGCAAACTGGTAGATATATTTGAAAAAATGAATACCCAGAATATACACACCGTAGCGGTGGCGCATACACTTGAAAAGGATAAGTTAATACGTTCTGAGTATTTCGCGTCTAATTATGATCCGCATATTTGGTTTAATATCCGTTTCTGGAAAAAGATCACTCTGCTGGTAATTAATACATTAAAACAATCAGATCCTTCAAATGCAAGTGTGTTTGAAAAAAACGGACAAGAATTTCTTCAGGAGCTCAACCGGTTAGAACAGGATATTGGTAAGATTATAGAAGAATTGCCTGAAGAAAAAAGGATTCTTGTGACGGCTCATGATGCCTTTAACTATTTTGGAAATGCCTACGGTTTTGAAGTGGTAGGGCTCCAGGGACTTTCTACCGCTACCGAAGCAGGTGTACAGGATGTACAGAAACTTTCAGACTTTATAATCACGCATAAGATCAAAGCCATTTTTGTAGAAAGTTCAGTTCCACGCAAAACCATAGAAGCACTTCAGGCTGCGGTTCGGTCTAAAGGACATAATGTAACCATTGGCGGTACTTTATATTCTGACGCTTTGGGTAATCCCGGAACTCCCGAGGGAACCTATACAGGTATGTTCAGGTATAATGTAAACACTATTGTAAATGCGCTTAAGTAAAAAAAGTATATGATCGCAACACCTTACAAACAACCCTCTATAGCTATAAGCATAAATGACCTCACGGTAGCATATAACTACAAACCTGTGCTTTGGGATATTGATCTCGACATACCAGAAGGCGTACTTATGGCAATTGTAGGACCTAATGGTGCGGGAAAATCAACCTTAATAAAGGCTATTCTTGATATTATCAAACCCATAGCAGGAAGTGTTGCCATTTTTGGGAAACCTTATAAAAAACAAAATCATTTGGTGGCTTATGTCCCGCAAAAAGGAAGTGTTGACTGGGATTTCCCTACCACAGCCCTGGATGTGGTAATGATGGGCACCTACGGAAAACTAGGATGGATACGAAGGCCCGGGCAAAAAGAAAAAAAAGAAGCACTCGAAGCCCTGGAAAAAGTAGGCATGCTGGAGTTTAAATCAAGACAGATAAGTCAGTTAAGTGGCGGACAACAGCAGCGTATATTTCTTGCAAGGGCACTGGTTCAGGATGCAATGATATACCTTATGGATGAACCTTTTCAGGGAGTAGATGCCACCACCGAAAAAGCCATTATACGACTGTTAAAAGACCTTAGAGAAGAAGGCAAGACCGTAATTGTGGTGCATCATGATCTGCAAACAGTACCCGAATATTTTGACTGGGTGACCTTTCTAAATGTAAAAAAGATTGCCACCGGCCCCGTAAAAGATATTTTTAATGATAACAACCTTACCCAAACGTATGGAATTAATTATAAAGTGAGCATACAACCCTAACCCAAAAGCAACACATGAGCTTCGAAGAATACCTGTTACAGCTTTTTAACGATTATACCCTTCGCACCATTACTTTGGGCACAGCGGTACTGGGAGCCGTTTGTGGAATGTTGGGAAGCTTTGCCGTACTGCGCAGGCAGAGCCTTTTGGGAGATGCTATCTCACACGCTGCATTACCTGGTATTGCTCTTGCATTTCTTTTTACAGGCGCCAAAACAGGTACCGTATTAATGACAGGAGCACTTGTTAGCGGATTGATAGGTGCTTTCTGGATACGCGGTATCGTTACTAAAACACGCTTAAAATCAGATACTGCCCTGGGGCTTATTTTATCTCTATTTTTTGGATTTGGAATTTTATTGCTCACATTTATTCAAAAAATGCCCGATGCCAACCAGGCAGGCCTGGATACATACCTGTTTGGGCAGGCTGCTACACTGGTTGAGAGCGATGTATGGTTTATGTGTATCGTAACAGGAGTTAGTTTATTAGTATTATTGATTTTCTGGAAAGAGCTAAAACTTTTGCTTTTTGACGTAGATTATGCTAAATCCCTGGGGTTTAATACGCGTTTTCTGGACATTCTTATCACTTCATTTATTGTAATTGCCATTGTAATGGGACTGCAAACAGTAGGCGTAGTACTTATGAGTGCTATGTTACTGGCACCGGCAGCAGCGGCTCGCCAATGGACTAACCGGTTAGGAATAATGATTTTCCTGGGTGCGCTGTTCGGAGCGTTATCGGGTGTAGTGGGTACAGCCATTAGTGCCAGTTCAAATAATCTTTCAACAGGCCCGGTAATTGTGCTCGTAGCCGCCTTTTTTGTTATTATTTCTTTCATTTTTTCACCGGCGAGAGGTTTACTGTTCCGTGAGATCCGCTATCAAAAAAACAGAAACGATCTTCAAATGCATAAAACACTTGCTTTTATGTATAATATTGCCAAAGACCATGAAGATATATCGCATCCCCATGCCGTAAAAATACTTAACAACTTTCAGGGATATACCAGAAGATCCCTGAGTAAACTGGAAAACCGAGAATTTATTAAAGTTCACAGCGGCATGTGGTCCCTGACACCTAAAGGATATCATAAAGCTGTTAACCTATATACCCAACAGGACATACCCTATGACGAGCGCACAAATTGAAATACAATTAATTGCCAGTCTGGTTGCCGTAGCCTGCGCCATACCCGGAACATTTTTAGTGTTGCGAAAAATGGCCATGATAAGTGATGCCATAAGCCACTCTATTTTACCAGGTATCGTGGCTGGCTTTTTCCTAACTCAAGACCTCAACTCGCCTTTACTTATTGTTTTGGCGGCAATGACCGGAGTACTCACGGTACTCATAGTTGAATTTATTCAAAAAACAGGACTGGTAAAAGAAGATACTGCCATAGGGCTCGTATTTCCTGCTTTATTTAGTATTGGTGTGATTCTTATTGCTAAAAATGCAGATGATATACACCTTGATATAGATGCCGTTCTGCTAGGGGAACTCGCCTTTGCCCCTTTTGACAGGTTTGTCATAAATGGTATGGATATGGGGCCCAAATCGCTTTGGGTAATTGGCTCGATTTTGTTATGTACACTCATTTTATTACGTATTTTCTTTAAAGAACTCAAAATAAGCACCTTTGACCCCGAACTGGCAGCTGCTCTCGGCTTTTCTCCGGTAATAATTCATTATAGTCTCATGAGTATGGCTTCGGTAACCACCGTAGGGGCCTTTGATGCCGTAGGTGCCATTTTAGTGATAGCACTAATGATCGCCCCTCCTGCTACTGCCTATTTATTGACCGATGACCTTAAAAAAATGCTGGTACTATCCGTAGTGTTTGGGATTATAGGAGCACTCGCAGGATATTGGCTGGCACATGGGCTGGATGCTTCCATTGCCGGTTCTATAACTACCGTATTGGGTATTCTGTTCTTGGTCACTTATCTCGCTGCGCCTAAAAACGGACTTATCTCGGTACTTTATCGACAACGAAGACAACGTATTGAGGTACATTTGCTGGCCCTGTTACTCCATCTTCAAAATCATGAAGAAGAATCTGAAAGGCATATCAATCACCTTAATGAGCATATAAACTGGCAAAAAGTACAATCAAAATCAGTATTGGAGCTCGCTTTTAAAAATAATATGATCACGGTTGAAAACGATATTATAGCGCTCACCAAAAAAGGTGAGGACTTTACTTTAGAAGCGATCAATTATATTGTCAATAATAAAAGTGCCGCTCTTGAGGATATGAAAAAACGCTTTTTCCTTTTCAGGGGATAATCTCTGCCGGTGATGCAATGTCAGGACATATTTCTCCGGGAAATGAAATATGACAAATGTAATCTTTATCCAACTCCACTTTTTTTACTTGAAAAATCATATGCCCTATTCGGGTACCATAATCGTTTACTTCAAATGATTGCAATGGAATGGAAAGTCCCATACCATGTGCTTTTATAACAGACTCTTTTTGGGTCCAATACTCAAAAAAACATCTTTGTTGATCTTTAGCTCCTATGATACTTTTCCACTCAGAAAGTGTCATTTGAGATTTGAAATCAGCAGGATCAATATCGTGTATAACTTCTACATCTATACCTATGGTATGTGTGGGAGAGATGGCACAAACCACTATATTTCCCGAATGAGAAATATTAAACTGCACAGTATCGTTAGCCAGATAAGGCTTGTTATATTTTGTAAACTGCAGATCTTCGTACCGAAATGTTTTTTGTAGCTTTTGCATTCCTTTCTGGATCAACACCCACCCTATTAGGGATAATTGGGCATCCTGCCAACGCCTGAAACGGTATAACCGTTCTATGAACGCCTGGGGAAATCCTTTAGCATATCGGTCGAAAAGAAGTGTGTGTCTTTCCTGAGAAATGTAGGCATAATAAATATAGACCATTGCCCGTAAGCTGTTTTATATAGAATATTTAAAAAGGCGTAACACCCTACAAAACTAACAGAAAATTACAAAGTGTTCAGTTATATTTATTAAAACGTTCTTTTTTACCAGGGTACCCGTAACCCGGGTGAAAGTAAAACCTTGCATTGTAAACCACTTTTTTTTAGTAATTTACCTGATATACAACTCCTAAAACCATATCGGGATATAAATATTTTATAAAATGACAAATCTCTCTAATTTGTTACCCAATTTACCCTTCCTGAGTGAAGAACTCAAAAAAGAGATATACAATGCCTCTTCAGTAAAAGACATCCCTGAAAATACTACTATCTTAAGAGAGGGACAATATGTACAGGTAGTTCCTATAGTTCTCAACGGTGCTATAAAAGTATTTGCCAGATATGAGGAAAAAGACCTGTTGTTATACTATATACGCCCTAATGAAAGCTGTATCATGACCTTTAACGCCGGTTTACAAAACGAACCCAGTAAAGTTTTTGCAGAAGCTCTCGAGAACACAACAGCACTCCTGCTGCCTGTAGATAAAATATCAGGGTGGCTGCATACATATCCCGCTTTTAATACACTGTTCTACCAACAATATCATTTACGGTATAGTGAGCTGCTGGATACTATTAATCATATTCTTTTTGATAAGATGGATACACGCGTTTACGAGTACTTAAAAGAAAAAGCAGAGCTGCTGGGGCATAACCCTATAAAATATCGCATAAGCAAATTGCAGGTGATCTGGGTACAGCCAGAGAAGTAGTAAGCAGGATCATGAAAAAACTGGAAAATAACGGAAAGGTAAAACAACTTGGCAATAGTATAAAAATTGAAGTATAGTGACCTTAGTCACTGTATAATAGTTTTTACAGTGTTATTTTTAACTCATAAAATAATGAAGCACAAAGTATTTAAGTTTATAGTGGTATGTATTTTATGCCTGTGCATAATCACTGCTATTGTGCTTCTGGTTCAAATGTTTTATTAAATATTTATACTATGAAAAAAAATATGGGAAATGCAGACAGAATTATTAGGATAGTAATAGCTGCTGCTTTGGGAATTCTTTTTTACCAGGGAATTATAGCTGGCACACTGGGTATTGTACTTTTGGTACTGGCTGGTGTATTTGTATTGACAAGCTTTGTTGGTTTTTGTCCGCTTTATGCCCCTTTTGGGTTATCCTCCTGTTCAGTTAAGGATAACCAATAGAAAAGCGTGTTCATGCCTTTTGAAACAACCCGCATGAACACGTTTTTTAAATTTACTCTTTGGTAAAGACCCGGCAAGAACTTTACTCCGTATAAATTGTTTTTTTGACAATTACTTCTTTGTGTACATCTTATTCAAGAGAACACAAAAGCTATGGGTTTATTATGGTCCCTTTCTCAATTTTCAAGGTTTTCCATGTACCATTTTGCAGAACTTCTATCTCAATTGGTGTATTACCTTTTAATACCTTCAGGGTTTTGAAATAGAAATCACAATACTCAAGTGTTTCCAGCAATATCCCATTAATTGAGCGAACCTTATCTTCTAATTCCATTCCTGCTTTCTCTGCCACGGAGTTTTTCTGTATCTGGCTCACATAAACTCCGTGGTCATTACGATTAAGTTTAAAGCCAAAAGTAGTTCTGCCTTGTTTAGAGTAAGGATTGGTTAGCGGTTTCAAATACATTTCTTTATTCTGAAAATTCAAAGTGATAATAAAATGTTTGGCCAATTCGCTTCCTATTAAGTTATAATTATTGGAAGGGGTATAATATGCTTCCTGTGCCAGGATCGTTTGTTTTCCAATTTCAAGATTATCAAGTAAAATCACAGAACTCTCTTCCTGAATAACTCCGTTTGCTCCTATAGAACCTTCTCCCACAATCGTCACGACCTTATCATTGGCATATTTTTGCCCGGTTTTTTCAGTTAACGAAATAAATCCTCCATAGCCAAGATCTAACAGGAAAGATTCTTTTTTTCCATTTATTTTAAGAGTTATAAAGGGATTAAATGTTTTGTCCAGTTTTACCTTTATCCTGAAAGACCCGTCTATATGCGTTAGTTTATCTAACCGATCAGTCACTATTATATTTTTAGTCTGATAATCAATTTGCCAGATCGCATTTTTAATGATACCTTTTCCTATGAGTCCGCCGTTGGTATAACATTTTATTCTGGGTGCTTCATGAAAATCAAAATTTAAGGCGCCTACTTCCCGAAAATTCAGCCCGGCTATGGTTAATTCGGGTATTTTGGTAAGTCCTGTTTTAGACTTTACGCTGTTAACACTTCCCACTTCTACTTCGTAAATAGTGGCAATACCATTTTTTTCCATAGCCCAGGAAGTAATGGTATTATATCCTCCCGTGTCAAAAATATATTCATAGGTATCATTACCTATGGTAACCGGGATAATGAAATATCCAAAGCGATCTTCAAAAGGGATCTCTTTATAAAAATCAACATCGCTTAAATTAGCTGAATTGATAATTTGCAAGGTTTCTCCGGCACTTTGTCCATATATTGAATTGATAATAAAAAGCAGGATTAATGAAACAAATCTTATCATATAAGTATGTTTTCTTATTCATAAAGAAGCCATTTGCTAATAAATGGTTGCCTGCATCTTTAAAATTTAACTTTTAACTCTGTATTAAACCTTGCCAGGCTCCTTGTTTTAAGTTGTTTATCTTAAATGTTTACCATTTTTTTATACCTTTAATCATGATCATAGATTATGAAAATATACGATGATTGTTTACGAAAACGCTTTTATTAAACTCTGAAAACATGAAAAAAACGATCTTTCTTTCATTTACTCTTATTATTTTTTATGCTTGTGAAAAACCTATACAACTCCCGGTCGATGTTCTCAATGCAAACCTGGAAGCCACCAGTAATGGTACAGACTGGAGTTCCTTTCGGGGTAAAAAGTCGGTTTCTGAAATAAATACATTAATTGAGGGAAAGTCAGTGGCACAAAACCGGGTCATTGTAAATACAAAGCAACCGAACCTGCAAAAAAAAGAAATATTTACGGGTGATGAGCTTGTAAACATTATTCTAACAGGAGAAAACGAAAGCTGGATCGTATTATTCCAAAAAGGCGAGTATGTAGGTATGAATGCCATACCCCGAGAACCTGTAGCATTAAACCCGATAATCGCACTCATGGAAAAGGCAGATGACCTTACTATGAAAGATACTATATACAACAGTACAGCCACTTACATTTTGTACAGAGAAGAACCAAAAGAAAAATATGTTTTTGACAAAGAGAGCAAAATGCTACTGGCGTACATAACCAACAATCCTTATGGAGAATCGACTACGTTTTATTCTGATTACAGGGAAGTTAATGGTTTAATGTTCCCTTTTAAAGAAGTATTAGATATACCCGCTTCCGGCTATCAGGTAGAAACCGTGTATTCTGAAATTGAGGTAAACCCCAAATTTACAGACGGTTTTTTTGAGAAAGATAAAAGCTGGAATTCCCTGGCGGCCGGACAAACTATTCCTGATTTTGAAGTTCCCCTGTTAAATAGTGAAAAACTTCTTTCCAATAATAACCTCACCCAGAGAGTAACTCTTATTGATTTCTGGGCTACCTGGTGTAAACCCTGTATTAATGAATTCCCCAATATTAAAGAAAACTACCAGAAATATAAGGATAAGGGTTTTCAGGTGGTGAGTATATCAATTGATGAAGACCTGGAAAAACTACGAGCCTATTCAGACAAAAATCCTTTTCCCTGGGAATACAGTGCTTATACAGATAATGGTTTTGAAAGTGATATTGTGAAAAAATTTCAGGTTTTAGCTATTCCCAAGCCTGTTTTAATAGATAGTAAGGGAACGATCATTGCTATGGATAACGATGTAAGAGAGAAAAACCTTGCCAAAATACTAAAAAAGGTGTTAGAATAAATAAACCATTAACATAAAACCATCTCGGCCTTGAGATGGTTTTATGCTCTTTGTTATTTTTCCGGTTATTTAGTCATTTAAAGTTTACCGGTTACTAAAAACGCTTCCAGATCGTTGTGAAGATAGTGTCCGGTATTACTGTTGGTAAATATCACAAACCCCATGTCAAGTTCCTCATACATCCTTGCAAGGCAGCGAAAATCTCCATTGTTCCCTCCATGCCCAAAAGCCTTCCCAAGCGGGGTTTTCTTGAGAGCGAGCCCTAAACCAAAGAAATTCTCGTACCCTTCGGGTAATGGGTCTTCTTCATCTACCGGTATCACCGTTTGAATTTTAAGCATTTCATCATACGTTTCTTTTTTCAATCCTTTTCGATCAGATATGCCAATTAAAAAGTTGGCAAACGTTCTGGCTTCTGTGTGCATGGTTGAAGCTACTCCCGGACTTTCCGGCATATCTTTTAAAGAAGCCAGACCGTCATAATGCCCGTTTGCTTTTACTCTGGCCAGATAATCATTCCCCTGAAAAAACGTGTTCTCAAGGTTAAAAATACCTATCGCCTCTTCGCTTAAAGTTTCATCTATCGGCTTTTGGGTTATATGCTGTATTACTCTTTTTAAGTATTCAAACCCTTCTCCCGAGTATCCGTATCCCGTACCCGGCGTAAACTTAATATCTATCTTACCATCAGGGTTATTATAGGCCCAGTTAGGAAATCCGGTTTGGTGTGATAATACATGTCTGGCTGTTATTAATTTATAGCGTTCATCATGCGCGATCGCTTCAAAAGGTAGATATTGATATAAAGGTTTATCTATATCTATCATACCACGTTCTGCCAACCTCATAACGGCAAACCCAAAAACCGGTTTTGATATGGAAGCTGCTTCAAAAAGGGTGTTATGGTCAACTTTCTCTTGGGTAAAGGTACTTCTTACACCATATGTTTTGTGATATATCAACTTTCCTTCTTTAATGAGCGCCAGTGATACTCCCGGGATCTGATAGTACTCCATATAGTTTTCTACAAATGCATCTACCATGGTTGCTTTTTGAGGGGTAAACTCATGAAGAATACCTCTATCAGAGATGAGATCCGGAGCTTGTAAAGTGGTTAAATATATTGTAGGTGCTAACACTGCTTTCTCATGTTTAACCTCTACGGTATAGGTTGTATTTTTGATATCTATTCTATGAAAGTCACCCTTGTGTGTAATCTTTTCAATGGGTTGAGTGATCTTGTATGAACCAACAGGAAGATCAAGACGGTAATTTCCTGTTGAATCTACCCGCGTATTTACCCACAAACCGGGAGTATTGACAGAGGTAAACCGTACGTATTCAGGATATTTGTCTGAATCTTTATTTTTCCATACCAATTTCCCGCTAACGGTTCCTGTTTTTACCGCGCTTCCTGCCAGTATCACATCACCCAATCTGCCCGGATAACTACTTTTTCCCAATTTTTCGCCCCATGTAACGTAAGCATTGCTACTTTTCCCGTCATCTATATCTTTATCTACCAAAACAAAGTCCATACCTATGGCTTTATTTCTGGTAATCTTGTTTTTAAGCTTTACTTTGATCTCATAAATGGTAGCAGTGCCTTCCTGAACATAAGCAATTTCTACATCATCCCAATTCGTTTCTTTTTTTGAAGGATCCCAACTGGCCTTATAATCATTGGTTTTTCGAAAAACTTTTCCAAACTGGTACAGATCTACACCCGAGCCTCCGGGAGCATGATTTTCATTTATGTAAAAATTAAGGATATCTTGTGTATTCCAGCCCGCCGTATCTCTTGTATCTGTAATATACACATCATCAGTTACCATAACCATTACGTACAAGGCCTTTTCTGAAACGTTGTAGCCTACTTTAAAATATGCCTGAAAATCACCAGGATCATCAGAAGCTTTACCAATAGGCCTTTTTTCAATAGAATACTTTTTTAGTTCTTCAGGCCAGTCTGCTATATTTCCATCTACGGTAATATTTGTGATTGGGTACGCATAAGCCATTTCACCATTGGAAAATGCAAATGTGCTATTTGGTATATTATCGGCAAGTGCTGCCGAAGCAACTAAAAAACACGATAATAAAAGTAGTGATACGAGAACTTTATACTTTACATAAAAGTTTTCGCTTCCTAAAGATATAATGTTGGTTAACTTTTGATACATTTTAAATAGGTTTAGATTTATGTCTGTACTTGAAAATGTTTTTCCGGAAAAACAATTCGATATAAGGATGTTATTTT
Organism: Ascidiimonas aurantiaca; assembly: GCF_037646345.1. Classification (NCBI taxonomy): domain Bacteria; kingdom Pseudomonadati; phylum Bacteroidota; class Flavobacteriia; order Flavobacteriales; family Flavobacteriaceae; genus Ascidiimonas; species Ascidiimonas aurantiaca. Next base: position 99,573 of record NZ_JBBEWR010000015.1, read on the forward strand.
AAAAAAACTGTTACAGTTTTTTAAACAGGAGCATTTAAGTACCGTAACATCACTTAAAAAATGTTTTGGAGTCATTCGTATGATATAGGGCTATTGATAAATTATTGATTCACAAAAATTTGCAAAATGTAAAGCCACTACTTAAAATAAAAGCTATATCAAAAAGTAAAAATAACTGTCAGATAAACTGTTGACCTGCATAAGACATGGAATGTATTATTGAAGAATTTTAACTACATGTTATTTTAAAAATTGCTATTTTTAGCACGTGAAAAAAAGCTTTAGACAAAATATATTCGCATTTTTCTTTTTGTCAACCTTTCTGTTTTTAAGGGTTGCCAATGCACATACTTTTTCACATTTAAACGAAAGTGATGAGACCACTCACTGTGAGTTGTGTGAGATAATAACAGTATCTCAACAGCTTACCCCTTATCTTGATAATGCCTCAACGGATACTGAAGATAAAAATCATGCATTTTTTCAGTATCCACAAATAAATTTTGTTTATGAAGAGCCCCTTCATTGTATTGTTACTCCTGTTTTCTTCCACAATAAACCCCCTCCGGCTTTATAATCCTTAAAGGAATATGTTCTTTTGGCCCGTATAAATGTTTTATCAGGCATTTATTTTATGTATCCATCCTTAAAATAGATATTATGAATATCATTTAATATCACATAAACGGATTCCATGTTATTTTTTGCGGGCTACCCCTTGTAAATTCATAAAAGAACCATCCTTATTATCCACAAGGTCTATGGTGTGATCACCATGCCCTTATCGTATTTCATTATTGTTTACTGAGTGTCACTCTGCAATTGTCGCAGGTGCGCCAGTTACAAAGTATAGCTATCAGCTCACTTTAGATTAGAGGTACATGTATCGGTTCTATAAAAACATGAACCAAAGGTATGCTCAAACAAAAGAGTACTGTTCATTTTCCTCTTAAAACTAAAGAGTCAAAATACATTATATGCAAAACTTTCAATTCAGTTTTTTACATTACTCACTCTTTTTCCTGTTCGCCTGCGTTCACAATCTATGCTCAGCACAGGAAATAAACGGGTACGTACGCAACGGTGAAGGGCAGCCTATAGAAGCTGCAACCGTTAGAGCATATCCTGGCGGAAAATATGCCATTACAGACAGGAACGGGTATTTCCGCTTCTCCGGAAGAGATGCAAATGCTTTCCGGTTATTAGAAGTGAGTCATGTAGCCTACCTGACCGAACGAGTTGAACTTTCTGCATTAAAAGAACTCTCTGCACTGGAAATACGAATGACCGATGCAGTAACCGATCTGGAAGAAGTAACAGTTGTACAAACCCGTATTTTACAGGAAGTCATCAATAATTCACAATCGGTCGTATCCATAGATCAGGATTTTATTTCCAAGAACAGTACAGGAACTTTTTCAGGGGCTCTGGCAGCACTGCCCGGTGTAAATACCATGAATGTAGGTGTTGGTATTGCCAAACCCATGATAAGAGGTATGGGCTTTAACAGGATACTGGTAAACGACAGAGGTATAAAACGTGAAGGGCAACAATGGGGTTCAGATCACGGGCTCGAAGTAGATCCTTTTGATGTGGAACAGGTAGATATTATTAAAGGGCCTGCTACCCTTCTTTTTGGTTCAGACGGACTGGGAGGTGTCATCAACATTAAAGAAAATGAATCTTTGCCCGAAAACGGAAATGTATTGCATTACAGTACCGGTTATCAAACCAATAACGGTGCCATTTCAAACTCAATAGAATGGAAAAGCCGAAAAGACCAGTGGTTTTTTAGTACCCGTATTACACATCAGGATTACGGTGACTATACCGTTCCTTCCGATGAATTTACGTACGCCGGTTTTAATCTTCCCATTTTTGATAACCGACTTAAAAATACTGCAGGTAACGAAATCCATTTTAGTGGAGTTGCCGGGTATAAAACCCAAAACATAAAAACCAGTATTCGGTTTTCCAGTTTCAATCAAAAGGCAGGTATATTTACCGGAGCCATTGGTTTACCCAGGGTCTATAATCTGCAACACAATGGAGAATTCCGCGATATCGATATACCCCGGCAGGAAAATCATCACCATATGGTTACCAGTAATACTACCCTTTCCATTGGTTCTGACCGTTTGGAAGTAGATCTGGGATATCAACATAATATAAGAGAAGAATTATCATTTCCCGGCGCACATGGTGTATCACCCGATCAGGCAAATGGCAATCTGGCACTCGGTCTGTATCTGGATACATATACGGCCAATATGCGCTATGAGATCAATCCCGATTCAGATCGCCAATTCCTGTTTGGGGCTCAATTACAGTATATGAATAACGAAAGGGATGGTTTTGAGTTTTTATTACCAAATTTTAACAGTTTTCAATATGGTTTTTTCCATTATCAGTTGTGGAACCTCTCTACAAAATGGACCGTTAATGGCGGCATACGTTATGATTTGGGTAGTCATGATATCCAGCGCCATTTACAACCTGTATATGATAGAGGCACCCTGCAACCTACCGGTGATTTTACAGAGCGTACCCCTGAATTTGACAGACAGTTCTCCAATTTTAGCGGAGCTCTGGGAACTACTTACAGACTTAACGCACGAAACCTCTTTAAGCTCAACCTCGGCAACAGTTTCCGGTTCCCTACCGCTATAGAACTATCCAGTAATGGGGTACATCACGGTAATTTCAGGCATGAATTAGGTGATCCCGATTTAAAGATGGAAAGAGGCTATCAGGCAGATGTGACCTATGTACACCAATCTAATAACTTCTTTTTAGAAATAGCCGCGTTTTACGGGTATTATAACAATTACATATACCTGGCTCCTACCGGAAATTTTTCATTTCTGGCCTCAGGAGGTACTTTGTGGCAATACCGGCAAAATGATGCGGTTTTTAATGGCTTTGAGATCATGAGCAGTTATCGTTTTGCTTTCGGACTAAAAGCAGACCTGGCTGCCGATTTCGTACAAAATTTAAATCAGGATACCCGTCTACCGCTACCTCTTACCCCGCAACCATCTACCTCAATAAACCTGGAGTATAACCTTTTACCCTTATCAACAGTCTTCCGGGATAGCTACATATTCGTCTTGGGCCGATACAATTTTGCCCAAAACAGAACCGATAGGAACGAAAGAGACACCCCAAGTAGCTTTCTCTTAAACGCAGGGTTTGGTTTTGATATAAAACTATTTGGACAAACTACCAGGTTTAGAGTAAGTGCCAATAACCTTTTAAACACCGCCTATTTTAACCATATAAGCCGGTACCGATTGCTCAATTTACCCGAGCAGGGACGAAACATTGTGTTTTCCGCCAGTGTACCTATACACTTTTAAAGCTATGAGCATATGAACATGACTATTTTTTTAACCCTAAAATTAAATTCTATAAAAATGAGAAAACATGTAGTAATACCATTATGTAGTTTGTTTCTCTTTTCTTCCTGCTTAAATGAAGATGGAGACGACCTGACAGATCTGGCAGCACCTGCCATTTCTGCAAGCGATGGGCAAAGCAACGTGCAGCCAACGTTTTTTTTCAAAACTTCGATAGATGATCCTGAAATTCCGTTAGCATTTACTATTACCGATGCCACCGGAATACGTGAAATCAAAATAGAATCCCATAGCGGTTTTGACGGACACACCCACGGGAGATCAATGTTTGCGAGAAACCTTAAATTCAAGCTCTTCAACCATAATCAGGTAATTGGAGAAGAAGAAATTGGAAATTCCAATCAATTTACCTATACGTCAAATATTTATTTAGACGATCGTAATCCTGAAATTGCTTCCGATGAACTTATTCTGGCCGGCCCGTACCACTTTTCTATTCAGGCCACTGATATAGAAGGCAATGAAACCAATTATCGGGATAATTCTACCTACCATACCACGCTATACATTAATAAACCCTATGCTCCACAGGTAGAACTTACAGAGGTGAACACATCAGAAAATACCATTTCCGGCCGTATTTATAAAAACACATCACACGAGGCCTCTTCAGACATAACATTTCTTTGGATATATATTGAAGAACCTAATGAACGTACTCCTAATCAGGAAGGTACTATCATTGAAGAGTGGATATGGGGTAATTCTAACTGGCCTCACCAGTTTCGACCCAATAAGGGTCAAGACCTGCCCAACACACAGGAAATTGAAATAGAACAGCTACTGAGTGGTAACTCAGATTTTTTTAACGCCCTGCAAGGGAACAAACTGGTATTCTGGATAGAAGATACCAACGGTAATATTACAGTAAATCAATTTAATAACTAAAAAAATTTAACATGAAAAGATCAAATTTTAAATTCGTAACTTTTTTACTTAGCCTCATTTTTTTTACTTCCTGTAGTGATGATGATAACGGTTCTATAGATGAAGAGCCGGTGGCTTTAGAGTTTAGAGATATAGAAAGTGACTGGGTGCGCCTTTCTGTGATGCGTGACGGTAAAATAGACGTTATGCAGGCCAATACAGGCGAAATTGTATTTAGTGTAGAAGGGCAACTCGTAGATGGGGCCCGTTATTACACAAGTAACTCCGGGCGGTACCTTACCGTTATCGAGAGAAACGAAGGAAGAGTACGCTTTTTTGATTCCGGTATTGTAAACCATGATGATCACGGACATGAGTACGAGGCCAAATGGTTAAACCTTGGATTAAATACTCTCTTACCTACCCATTATGCCAGTACCGGCGGACATATTGTAATCTTCAATGACGGTGACGGTTCTATTTCATACATAAATGAGGCCCAACTGGAGATCCCTTCATATCAACCCGAGACGTTTGCTCTGGCAAACACCGTAGCGCATCATGGAGCCGGTTTCCGGTTAAATAATGGTATGTTCGTAGCTACTTTTAAGAATACCAACGAGCCCGGCGGAATTCCGCAAATGGTAAAATTCATTGATGCCAACGGAAATGTAATTGACGATAATGGCGGAGTAGAAGTGGTGGGAATTCACGGTGATGCCGTAAATGGCACCTATGGCGTTTTTGGTTCTACTGATGGAGTTATCCTGGTAGATAACCAAAATAATATTGACCTTATTCCCAATGTAGAAGGATTAAATGCAGAACGTTTCAACTGGTTAGGAACCTTAAAAGGGCATGATAATTCAGATCTGTTTTTTGCCAGATCCAGAAACCAGGGTGTTTTCATGATTGACCCTGCTGACAAGAGCCTTAGCAGCCTCTATAAGGGATCGGATGTTGTGGGAGATATGTACAGCTTTGACGGAGCCTACTATCTGGTACATACTTCAGATAATACCATACGGGTATTTGACGGACAAACCGGAAGCCCTATTACAGAAAGAACCATTGATATGGCCAATATCCCTCAGCCTGCGGCACAAAAAAGACCTTCAGAAACCGATATTTTACGAGATATGGAAGGACCCAGCCCGGTACTGGTATGTTCAGATAAGTTCCTCTATGTGCTGGCACCTAACAGAACACAGATAAAAGTATTGGAAATTAAAAGCCTGAAGCATGTACACACCATGGAACTGGGAGCACCTGCAGAGAGCATTATGAAAAACGGATTTTCAATAGAAGGAGAACAACATCCTGACTATAGCCACTAATAAACACTTTTTACCATATCATAACCCTGATCCGGAATTTACATTTCCGGATCAGGGTTATTTTTATTTCTGCACCGTTTTTAAACCAGACGTACTTAGAGTATAAAGAATACACTATTTCAAAAAAAGACTTAACGTAAGTTAAATTTTAAACTTCCCACCTCCAGCTCATCTTCCTCCTTGTCCAGCCTGACAATGATTAGCTTTTTCTTTTCATTTGGCTTTCCGTAATTGGTAAACATAGTGACTTTTAAAATAGTGGGTCCGGATATTTTTTGAACATTGTCAGCATAATAATCTGCCAGAATCTTTTAGTTTTACTTCTAAAGATCCCTGGGCAAAAACCTGCGAAAAAATGAGCAGGATCATGAATTGGGCCAATTTTTTCATAATGGATACTGTTTTGGTTATTGGCAGTAAAACTCTGTATTCATACTCATAAAAAAAATATACAACGAGTGAAAGGGCTATTTAAATGAGTTAACTATGCTATTTCTTACATTTATTTGTTGCATTTTTTAATTTCCCCGCAATTCAGTTTCGTGATTTTTCAGGTGTAAGTACCTGTATAGACGCTACAATTGAAAGTTGGGTTTTAGCAGAAAGGTAATTTCAATGCCTACCTATTATTTTCCTGAGGTAATTATTGTGAATGAATACTACTAGTCAATAACAATCCATAAGTAGCTGACCATTATTTTCAAAATCACTTAAAGGTTTTTTTAGCTCTGTTTGTGTGATCTCTTCCAAAGTATCCAGAACACCATTTTGCATAGCCAATGAGCCACATAACATAATGGCGCCGCCACTGGTAAGTGTTTGGGCTACTTTTTCCTTATGCTGAAATAAAATATCCTGAACATAGGATTTATGGACTGTACGAGACAAAGCAATTTGGTAATCATCAAGTGTGTTTTTTGAAAGGGCCTCTTCAATATAATCTTTATAATAATCAAAAGATGTTTCCGTGCGTCCGCCCCATGTCAATCGCGTAGTCACCTCTCGGTTTTCAATAAGCATTCCCAAATAAGGAGCTATTCCTGTTCCGTTAGCAACCATCCAAACTGAGGAAGCCTGTCTGGGAAAGTGGAAGTTTGTATTGTTTTCTATACTGCCGGTAATAGTATCGCCTATTTTAGAATGGCACAGATAGGTTGAACAGATACCTTTGGGATGCCACTTTACGCTTAATAAAATATCATTTTCCATTTTTGCAATGGAATATTTACGAATAACCAGAGGATCTTCGGGGGGGATAATATTGAGTAGATCTCCTGATTGAAAACGTATTCTTTTTTTCGAGGGCCGCAGTCTTATTAAAGCTGTATTATCTGTATTTAGCGGTGTGCGCTCAATTACTTTAAAGGAGTATTCTTTTAATTTTTTTTCAGGGAGATTGGGTAATGTTACCTTCAACTGCATTCCGGTTTGTTCATTCCATGCCTTCACCCAATCCATAAATGCACTATGTGACTGATCGTTGATCTTTGCCAAAGGCTGTACAGAAACAAAATTTGAATGGTTTGACAACCACGTATGTACTTTAACTGCGAATAGGCAATAGTGCGGGTAGCGCAAAGAGCCAAATCCCACAACCGAGAATTGTAGTGATTTATGTGGGGTAACCTTCTTAAATACTTGTTCAAATTTTCGGGCGCTTGCCGGTGGGTCACCATCGCCATATGTTGCTGTAAAAATTATAAGATGTGAAGCCTTTTCATATGTGCTATATGCATTTAGTGTTGAAAGATAAACGGTTTTACCTGCCTTTTCAAGTGCTTTGTGAAATGCATTTGCAAACGTATGGGTATTCCTTGTTTCTGACCCTACCAGTATCACATACTCAGCTTCATCCTTTGTATATTTTACTACTGCTTTTTTATATCTGCGCCTGCGTTTTATACTCATTTGGAGCCCGGAATATATAAAAAACAGAATACTCAAACTGGCTATCAACAAGACAACTGACCAAAATATACTGCCCTGACCGGTATGCCATTTCAAACTCCATCTAGAAGCCAGTAAAACAAACGGATATGGTATTTCACTCAATACCTCTCCCGAATACTGGTGTACAAGTATCTCCCGGTCCCTAAGTGCTAATTCAAAATAATCTTCCGGAGCATCAGAAAACGGAAAAATAAGTTTTCGAACTTCACTAAGTCTGGTACTCTCAAAAAGTGCTATGTTTTGAGGTACCAGCTCCGCATCAAAATCAGCAATGCTTTCCAATTGATGTGCCATTTTTACTTCCGGAAGTAATGCAAACTTTTCAGCCGAAAGATACACTCCGGTCAGAGCAATAATACTAATAGGTAGTAAAAACCATCTGCTTAGAATTACGTGATAACGTTGGCCAAAATTGCTTTCCTGTACTTTTGAGAACCACTTTTTGAAACCTCCCTGACGTTGTGCCAGAAGAAAAACTCCTGAAATGGCAATAAAAAAAAGCAATAGAGAAACGATACCCACAAATGCCCGCCCTACACTTTTCAGGAACAGAGAACGGTGTAAATTGGTCACAAAACTGAAAAAGGCCGATGGCGGTGATACTTCACCCAGTTTATCTCCGGTTTCGGGGTCGATATATAGGTTGGCACTTTCTCCGTCTTTAGTAAGAACGGATACTTTTACAAAGCCTTCCGGGGTAATCTCCAGTTCTAGTACCTCTGCATATCTGTTTTTTAATACAGTAATTGTTTGTGAAAGCTGTACATTATCCAGGCTAACGGTTTTGTAGGGCTGTACTGTGTCTTTTATAGGTTGTATTGCCAAAATGGCCCCTGTTAAAGAGGCCATTAATAGAAATACCGCAGAGACGGTTGCCAGCAAAAAATGACTATATCGCCATAGGGAACCCATCACGTAATAAATGCTATTGAGGTATCATTCTAACATAGCGTATCCAACCCTTACCTTCCAGTTTACTTTTTAAATTTTCGGAGGTTAATTCAAACTCTATATCCGATTCATAATATTCCTGATCTTCTACAGCAGTTTCAAACCGAAGACGGTATCCTGCATCTATTTTATCAGATGGTATTTTGATAACACTCACACTACGCTCACCTCCGGCAATAGTCTCTCCTGAAATGGCATCAATATCAGGGCGACGTTTTCCATAAAATTTCCACCATTCGGTAATATCACTATACCATTCCGGGTCTTTGCCTAAAACATAAAGTGTTTCCTCATATTCACCTTCGGGGTTTATAAGTGAGATTACTATGTAAGCCCCTTCACCCGTATAGTTGATCATTTGTACCATGCATTTTACGGTAGTTTTTTCAGCAGGCTGGGTGAAAGCCAGTAAAGAAAGAAGAGTTATAAGTAGTACGGGAGCTCTTTTAAAAATTCTTCTCATTTTATCTTAAAAAGTTTAGTTCTGTTTGTTGCTTTTGAAGTAATTCATTTTCCAGTGCAAGATCATACACTGACTCGTCAAAGTCTGTTTTTACTTCTTTGCTGGCTCCATTGTTGAGCAAAAACTTCAGAATATCTATATTGGTAGCTTTCATAGCTGCCAGATGAAGAGGAGTAAGCCCCTCTTTGTTTTTAGTATTTATTGGAACATCAAACTGCTTTATCCTTTTAAGTAAAGAAAGATTGTTCTTTTTTACACTCAGGTGCCAGAGGGTTTGCGCATCAGCCTGCGTTTCATTCATATTTAAACCCGATTTCTGTAAAAGTGCTAATTTTTGGTCAAATGCCTCTGCATTTTCGTCACTATAACCGTTAATTACATAGTGAGCGAGCGTATTGCCATCATTATCTTTTGTATGGATATCTGCATTTTTATCCAGAAGAAACTTAACTACCTCAGGACTATTGCTTTGCGTGGCAAGAGTTAATGCTGTTTGTCCTTTTTTATTAGTCAGGTTTACATCTGATACATGATTTGCAAGAAAGGCCACAATTTCCAGATCGTTGCTATAAGCAGCATTCATAAAGGCATTGTTCCCATTACTATCTGGTATATTAATATCAACTCCTTTTTCAATAAAATAATTAAAGATAGCCAGATCTTTATTCTTATAAGCAATTGCGTGCATCGGGGTAACACCATCATTATTGACCACATTAGGCTCAAGCCCCAGACTCTCGAGATATTTATACGTTTCTAAAGTATTGGAAGTGCTGCGTGTTCCCTTGCTTGCAAAAATAAAGGCATTACCTCCTTTTTTATTAGGTGTTTTATAATCTACGCCTTTTTCAATAAGCAGGTTCAGGAAAGAAATATTTCCCATTTTTGCAGCATAATTGAAAATTCCGTTCCCGTTGTCATCTTTACTGTGCAGATCTACACCTTTTGCCGTAAAATAGTTAATAAGGGCTTCATCTTTTAGGAAGGGGGCTACTAAAAGTAATGCATTAGCTCCATCATGATTTTTTTCTGTCACCGGATTGCCTCCAAGGGCTATAATAAAATCGTATAATTCTCTATCTTGTTGTCCTGATACTGCGGTAAAATTAAGCAAGGAATATCCGTGACTGTCTATAATATCGGTTTTAGCACCTTTACTAACCAGATATTTCATGATTTCCATATTATTTTTATAAGCTGCCCAGAAAATATAGGTTCGCCCGTCGTGTGTAAGTTTGTTTACACCATTACCATCCTGTTCCAGTAAAAACTTTACGATCTCATTATCTGCTTTTTCTATCAATGCCCAGCAAACCGCATCAAAGGCATTTTGATTAAGTTGCGTGGGGTCATTTCCCAAAGCCATATCATTCTTTACCTGCTGTAAAGAAGGCCCGGATTTCCAATAGTCTCTTGCCAGAAACACATTTTCCTGTGCTATGACACTCGCTCCTGTTAATAGAAAAATGAGTGCTATAATAGCTATGTTAACTATTTTCATATTATGATTTTTTCACAAAAGACTCGATAACTTCACTAATATCTGCCGCGGCCTGATATTCTTCGGAAAAAAGATATTTATACAATGTTTTATTATCAACTTTAGATTCAAGGGATAGATCTTTATTGCGGGCAAATATTTCATCCCATTTAGAACGCACCAGAGACCATTTTTCCTGATGCTCTGCCCACCATTTGCTAGCTCCGGCACAACGACTGTCATCCACACGTTTATATACGTTGTACCCTTTTTCTTTAGCTATTATAATATCTTCTTTTCCAGCTTCTCGTAGTACTTTGTCATTGTCCTGATCATGTACCCAGCCATAGGGGGTGATCTCCTGCCGGTTACCTCTTACGGTTACATTATAGTCACTTCTCGTGGTGTATTCTCTTCTAGGTAAAGGAGCATCTGTTGTATTTTCCCAATAACTTTTTCCATCTACATGTACCCATGTAGCTGAACCTTCGTAACGGGGACTGTCATCTACCTGATAGACTTTTTGGGTCCACTGCCCTTTTACTTCACTTTTTGGCTTCTTGATGTATTTCCAGTTATTATCACCGTCATACATATAAAAATCCTGGTTTTCATATATCCAATCCTGTCTCCAGTGCTTTATTATATAAGGGTTAGAAGCCTCTCCCATTTGAAGGATATGCTGAATGACAATTTTCCCTTTTTCATCGGTTACCAATTGTGCCCACTCCAAACCTACATCAAGTTTTGTTTTGGAAGGCTGGTAAAGTGAGTCCTTACTGTAATTGAAAGTCTCAGCAAAATTGAACGTAACTTCGTAACAGCCGCACATTTTTTTAATGGCATCGGCATCCAAGTTTTTTTTGCTTTGCGCATTTGCCCCAAAAAGTGTAAATAAAATAAACGGAAGATAAATTGCTATTTTCATCGCAAGATTGTTTTTTATTGAATTATTGCGCAAAAATAACTATTTAAATTTAATCTAAATAAAACCAGTGAAATTATTTTGAATGGTTTTATTTTTTTCTTGAATGTGAAAATGCGATTGTCACTTGGTTTATTTTACTTGTTTCATTTACAAGACATTTCAAGGGTGTCTTTTAAAATTGCTATATATATGCTTTAGGATATATTTAGATCTGTCATACACAAAAGCATCGGATTAAAAAAATATCGAACAAATTTTTAAAAACGCTCTCTACGGACAATTAACTTACGACGGAATTATAACGGAATTTGAGAATATAGAGTCAATGATTGGCGAGCTTGAATTTTTCACGACCGACAATGACCGAAGTACAACTGGATTTCAAAACCAACGATTATACGAACTGGACTGGTGGAAATATGATTTTGGAAATTTAGAAAATATGCCGATTAAAGAATTGACCAACCGAATGAACACAAGTCCAATCCATATTGGAAAAGGACGAAAAATGTCTGATTATACCTATTCGACTAAAGAAATGAGGAAATTAATAATGGGATAAAAACGGTTTACAACAATGTATAACCGCAATTACGGCGGATTCGACTACGTCCGAATCCACTCGGAATTGCTAACGCCAGTGCTAAACCGAAAATAATCGCTTATTTAACCCGTAACTGACGGTTATACGAGACCGTTAAGCAACATTTGCACAAAACAAACTTTTTACTTACTTTTGACGTTAGTAACGTAAAACAAAAGTA
>NZ_JBBEWR010000016.1:0-98413 GCF_037646345.1 Ascidiimonas aurantiaca
TGACAGTTAAAATTTAAAGTTAGAAAATTCTAATTTTAAGCTGTCCTATTTTTAGGGAAGGCTTCAAAATAAAACCTAGAGTATAATACCAAAAATTATCCTTAGGTACAATTTCTTCATCCTGGAAAATATACATTAACTGAACTGAATAAGCCGCTAGAGGAGCTGCAATAGCCCAACGTTTAGGGTTAAACCAAAATGCAGCTAAAATCATAATAGGAGCTACCGTTCCTGAAAGTGTCCAAATAAAAACATCCAAACTACCGTAGTACTTGAAATCATATGTAATCTGGATGTCAAAATAATCCAGTACTTTATCTGCGTAAAGAATACCGCCAGATATTAGTAAAAGTAACGTACCTAAAATCGTTTTAACCTCCGTTGCCTCCGTTGTTACTTCCTCCGTTTCCGGGTCGCTTGATTTCGGATTTATCGATTGCGTTTTTGTAGAGCGTGTCATTTTCATTAATATCATTTTGTTCACAAGAGTAAATGGCACCCAATGTAATAACTAAAACCAGCAGTGTGAGATACGTTTTTTTCATGTTTAAAATGTTTAAAATTAATATCTCTAAAAATACTGGTTTCTTGTATGAATACCTTTTACTGTATGATCTTTTTTAATAAGGTTTATTGATATAGATTACATTATAATAACTTAAATTCCTGCACAATATAGTGCGCTTTTTTAAAAAAGAGTTACGGTTTTCCCTTTATATTATAATATTGTGAAATATCAATGCTCTATATTGGGCGTTTATGGTGAGAGAGTTACTATTTCTTCTTAGCTTTTTACCAAAAACTGTTAAGGGCAAACTCACCATTTCAATGCTTTATGGAGCCAGATATATATCCAACCGGTTTTTTGGAGTAAAATGGATGTAGATTTGCCTTTTATTTATTGAGGTTTTACCACTTTGTTTTTATGTATTTTGCTAGAATGTTTTTAGTTAATTTTCAGAATCCGGAAACAGAATGATATTACCCCAATTTTTTAATAAATTTTTAATAGCTCTCTTTCTTAGAGTAATTAAAGTCTCCTAGCTGTATGTTAGTAAAAAACTAGCATTTCTCTCCTGTAACACCACGTTGCATACTTGCTTTAATTGTTCTTTTTTTTGGAATTTTACAACACTTGGTTAAAATAAAAAATCTTGTTTTTAATGATGCTCGTGAGTTTCGGGTTATGACAAAAACTTAAAACCATATCCATAATTATAATGAAACTTTACCGGTATTATAATAGTTAATAAATTATAGTACAAAGCTCTATCAAACTAAAAAATATGAAGTCGTTATTTCCAGAAGAAAATATAGAAAATACGTACATTACATATACACTTAAGCATAAGATAAAAAATAAAATTATATACATGTTGATTTCAATAGGTATTATTGGCTTTTTGTTGGCTTTACCTTTTATTAAAGTAAAAGTTTACACTTCTTCAAGAGGTATTATTAAATCTGACACAGAATATCTGGAAATTAAAACTATTAATAGTGGTCGAGTTTTAAATACAAAAATAACTCCCAATATGAAGGTAAAAAAAGGTGATACTTTGATTATTTTGGAGAGTTATTCATTAGATAAGAGGATTACTTTAATATCTAATCAGATAGAAGTTTTAAAAGAAAACTCAAGAGATTTAAAATACCTTTTAGAATCTAGAAATTATGACATATCTAAGTTACTCTCTAAAAAATACCGGAGAGAAGTTATGTATTATGAAGAGAAGTTAGATGAATTCAAAACACAATTAATAAAAGCAAAAGTTGATTTAAAAAGAAACAAAGCTTTATTACAGAAAGGTGTTATTGCAAATGCTGACTTCGAAACCGTAAAGTTGAAATATGACTTAGCGTTGAATGATCTGAAACAATTTACAAAACAACAATTAAATACATGGCAAGTCACTTTTTTAGAAGTCAATACTCAATTGAAGGAAATCGTTAATGAAAAGGATCAACTACTACAAAACAAAAGTCATCATGTACTAACTGCCCCAGCCAACGGCGTTCTTGTAAACATTTTAGGAGTAGAGCAGGGTAGTTTTCTTTATTCAGGTAATACAATTGCAACTATATCACCCGAGTCCAAATTAATTGTTGAATGTTATGTTTCGCCAATCGATATAGGTATGATAAATATTAAAAGTCCTATAAATTTTCAAATAGATGCTTTCAATTATAATCAATGGGGTGTTGCTACTGGAAGAATTACTAGCATAGGAGGTGATGTAGAGATAATCAACAATGAGCCTATGTTTAAAGTACGTTGTAACTTAAATAATCCTTATTTAGCTCTGAAAAACGGAGCAAAAGGACCATTAAAAAAGGGAATGACACTTAATGCTCATTTTGTACTTACGGAACGTACTTTATATCAGCTTTTGTATGATAAAGCAGACAACTGGTTAAACCCAACTTTAAAGAAAAGGTAGAATACACTTGGCATATAATGATTTAATAGGGTAGATTATGAAGAACATCAGGAATCTTGAGCGTTTACAGCGGTTACATCTGTTAATTGAAAGTGAAAATACAGGTACTCCAAAAGAACTAGCCAATCAAATGGGTATAAGTGAGCGGAAGGTATACCAGTTGATAGAAGAGTTAAAAGATTTAAACGCAAACATTCGTTACAGCCGGAGGCTTAAAACTTATTTTTATGAAAATGAGTTTAAACTTGTTGTAAATATTTCAGTAACCATATTAAGTGATGATGAGTTGACTGAGGTATTTGGGGGTAGCTTTTTCTTGAAAAAAGTTTTACCCTGCAAGTTTTATGCGGTGGACAATTCTAAATTAGCGATAACAAAGTTAAACATGCGCATTGAGTCTTTGTATAATAAAGTTTAATTAAAAATTTTGAATTAATGAATAATTTAGAAAATTATGGTGTTCATGAATTGAACACAAGTGAAGCAATGAATTTTGAAGGTGGTGTAAAATGGTGGATGTATCTGCTTAGTCCTGGAGGAGCTTATATCATGGATAAGTTCGAAGACGGCTTTGAAAAAGGCTGTGAATGTGAGTTGCCATTTTAAAGTTTAATCATTACAAAAAATCTATTACAATGAAAGAATATGAATTTAAAGAACTAGACGCGCTTGAAATAAGAAAGATCAATGGAGGATGGTTAGAGCCTCTCGGAGTAGCTATTGGTATTGTCATTGGTTTGGGTGAAATTGCTGAAAAACTAGGAGAAACTGTAGGAGAAAACTTCAAGTAATTCAAGTGTTTGGCATTTAAAATACAACTTTCCTTTTTTTATATTAAGGAAAGTTGTATATTTTTGAAACCAAATTTAAAATCTTATGGAAAAACTGAAAGGTACACCCTCATTGAAGTTACTATATTTGATACTTCTGGCATTACTTATAGTAATTGGCTTAGGTCTTATAGCCTATAAGTTCGGAGAAACGTTGGGAAGTTCTTTTTAAGGTTCTATTACACAAAACTTCTTAAACTTTCTAGTCCCTTCTCGATAGGGGCTTTTTTATTTGTTGCTTTAAAAATTAATAAATTCTGCGCCTGCACAGTTTCTGCAGTCAATAAAACTATTATTGTCATGAAAATCTAAATCATGGCAAAAACTAAAATTAAACAACACGATATATCAGATTGTGGAGCTGCATGTTTAGCTTCTGTAGCAGCTTATTACAAATTGCACCTACCAATTGCACGGATACGTCAATATGCAAGTACGGACCAAAAAGGAACTAATATTCTCGGTTTACTGGAGGCTGCTCAGAAACTTGGGTTTGAAGCTAAAGGTGTACGTGGAGACTCCGATTGCCTTTCTAAAATTCCTAAGCCTTCAATAGCCCATGTTATCGTTAAAAATCAATTACAACATTATGTTGTTATCTATAAAGTTAATAAGAGATACATCAAAATTATGGATCCAAGCTATGGATCGATTTTAAAGATGTCACATGAAGAATTTAAGGAGATATGGACAGGAGTATTGGTGCTTTTGATACCTAGAGAAGATTTTATTTCTAAAAACGAAAAAGTATCTGTTCTAAAACGTTTCTGGGGTTTATTGAGGCCGCATAAGTTTATATTATTACAAGCATTAATGGGAGCTCTCGTTTATACATTGTTGGGTTTTTCAACTTCTATATATATTCAGAAAATTACAGATTACGTTTTGGTAAATGGAAATACCAACTTGCTTAACTTATTAAGTGTCTTAATGCTTTTTTTACTATTTTTTCAAGTTGTTTTGGGTATATACAAAGATGTTTTTTTAATTAAAACAGGTCAACAAATTGATGCACGGCTAATCTTAGGATATTACAGGCACCTTTTAAAACTTCCTCAATCCTTCTTTGATACAATGCGAGTTGGAGAAATCATTTCAAGAATTAATGATGCTGTCAAAATCAGAACATTCATAAGTGATGTTTCTTTAAACCTAACGGTCAATGTTATGATACTTATTTTTTCATTTTGTATTATGTTTACTTATTATTGGAAGCTTGCCCTTATTGTACTTATTATTGTCCCTCTTTATGGAATCATTTACTTAACCATTAATAAGCTTAACAAAATAGTGGAGCGTAAAGTAATGGAAAATTCGGCAAGTTTAGAAAGTCAATTAGTAGGGTCTTTGAATGCTATTGATACCATAAAAAGTTTTGGTCTCGAAGACTCTGCAAATTCTAAAACAGAAAAACATTTTATCAGTTTACTAAAGGCTGGCTATCAATCTGCTTTAAATAGTGTATTTTCGAGAACAGGATCCGCATTCTTGGCCCAATCTTTTACTATTTTACTACTGTGGGTGGGTGCAGGTTATGTTATTGATAGACAAATCACACCAGGAGAATTACTTTCATTTTATGCAATTATAGGATATTTTACAGGGCCTGTATCAACATTAATTAGCTCAAACAAACAAATACAAAATGCCTTAATAGCAGCAGATCGCCTTTTTGAAATAATAGATTTGGAAAGAGAAAATACAGGGATTACGTTGAAATTAACCCGGAAGAACTTCGGGGATATTAAATTTAAAAATGTTTGTTTTAGATACGGGTCTCGCAATCAGGTTTTTGAAGATTTTAACTTGGAAATACCAAAAGGAAAGATTACAGCTTTTGTTGGTGAAAGTGGATCAGGAAAATCAACACTTATGTCATTATTACAAAATGTATACCCATTAAATAAGGGAATGATAACAATTGGAAAAATAAACCTTCAACATGTTGATCGAAGTAACCTAAGAAGTGTAATGACTGTGGTACCCCAAAAAATAGATATGTTTCATGGTAATGTAATAGATAATATAGCAGTAGGAGAACATAATCCTGATCTTGAGCGTATAGTTAATGTTTGTGCAGATATCGGTATATTAGATTTTATAGAAGAGCTACCCTATGGTTTCAAAACTTACCTGGGTGAGAATGGAGCTACTCTTTCAGGAGGACAGAAACAAAGAATAGCGATTGCCAGAGCTTTATACAGACAACCCGAAATCCTGATTTTAGACGAAGCTACTTCTTCACTTGATACCCAAGCAGAGAAATATATACAAAACGTTATTAATACGCTAAGAAATCAGGAAAAAACAATAATCATCATTGCACATCGTCTAAGTACCGTAATAAGTGCCGATAAAATTGTGGTTTTAAATAAAGGAAAAGTAATTGAAGAAGGTACTCATCAACAATTATATAAAAATCAAGATACTTATTATAGACTATGGCAGCAACAATTACCAAATTTTTAAGGCACGCTATTCAAATCCTGAAAAAAATCTTCGAACAGAATGGATTAACATATAAATTAAAATTAGAATCTAAGAAAATTGAGACACTATCCCAATAAGTGTGTAAGTTTAAATTAGCAGGGGTTTGACTTTTATCTAAAGTTTGACACTTTTTTCATAGATCTTAAGGAACTGGTTTAAAATGATGCCTCAGTTACTTATATACAAAGACCGTTTTTTGCCGGCTTCTTTGGTAGCCAAATATAAGGATTTCAACAAATACGTATTTCATTTTTTTATCGCTTATTTCTCTAGGTTACGTTTTAAAAAATATTTTTTTGTAAGAAAAAATTTATATTTGATCAGTAATGCTACATCACTCACTGCTCCTGCGCCTACGCAATGCAATAAGTAGTTTAAACATAGTATAGTTGCCAATTTTATAATGAATTTATATGAACGATACCATAAAATCAACTCTTGAAAACCTGTTAAACCGTAATCTGGAAGTTCTTAAAAGTACTTCCCTTGAAAAAATGTTTGATGAAATACTAAATGAGAACCCAAAAGTTTTTGATGCAGATCTTGGAGTTTTAACAGATTTGTTTGATGACGACGACATTAAAAATCTTAAAAAAGCAAAAAAGAACCCTAAATTGATTTCTGCGTTTGAAAATGCAAAAAATATGGAGTTTGATAATAAAGAAATAATTTCTGCACTTAAAAAGGATATTTTAAACTCTATATCTGAGCTAAAAAATAAAATTGATCCTAAAAAAGGTTTAAAAAATCAACTCATATTTTTAGAGTATGATCATGAGCCTTGTGCCTACTTTTATGGATTTGGAAAAGGAAATTATCCAATTCTGAAACAGCCTGAGTATTTTGAATTTAGCTCCAGTGAGCTCTATGCCGGAGTAGGAAAGGTGGATTATGGAATGATTTGGAAAGAGTTAACAACCATAAATGAGATTTTGGAAGATTTAGATGTTTATGATCACGTCTGGGAAACAGAACTGTATCAAAGTTTGCTAAATTTCACAAAGTTCAAAACCTACCTTTTCCTGCATGAAGCTTTTAACCAAATAGGGATAAAAGCATTTAATACTATTGAAATTGAAAAACCATTAATGATTTACGGGAGGGAGCACGATTGTGAACCCATTACTGTTTATGCATTTGAGTGAAAATGATAATGAAATTTGCATAAATAAGACCATAGTTCGTTAAAGAGCACTCGCGCTACAAATGGTGTTTACAACAATTTATGCAACGCAAGAAAAGCGTTAAGCTCTGCAATACCGGGGTTTTTTAAAAAGGTGTCTCCATAGGTAATTGTTGGGAACTTAAGCACCCCGTTATACAGGGCCCGAACCCGTGCTTCGGCATCGGCATCAGTCTCTACATTATAATCTTCAAAATCGATCCATTCTGACTGTAAATAGTTGCGTATGTTTGCTGATTTCGGACACCAGTCGGTACCGTACAATCTAAGTACTTTCTCATTTTTCATCAACCTGTTTTTTAAATACCCTTAAAAAGGTGGGGTGTATCTGTTCTGCATTCATTACAATAAATGGGGTAACCGACATTAATAATATAGAAACGGCCAGAAATATCTGGTAGTTGTTTTGGCTTATAAGGTCATATTTCAATCCGCTTTGAGCCAACACAAAAGAGAACTCCCCTATTTGTGCTATAGAAAAACCAACCGCTAATGCCGTTTTCCAGGGAAGTCGCATCATTTTTACCGCCAGTATTCCCGCCAGTGCCTTTACCGCAAGCGCAAAGAAAAACCAGAAAACGATCCAGGGAAAATTGGTTAAGAAAATATGATAATCCAGAAGCATCCCCATAGAGATAAAAAAGAAACTCATAAATACATATCTAAAGGGTAAAAAACAGGAAATAGCCATTCTGTGGTATTCAGTCTCAGCAATTATTAAACCGGCTATAAAAGCTCCCAGCGCCAGAGAGAGGCCCATTTCTTCAGTTAACAGGGCAATGCCGGTCACAATAAAAACATTGGCTATTAAAAATACTTCCTGGCTCTGTACCTTCATAACGGTACTTAAGAAAAAAGGAATGATGTACCTTGCCAGCAAATAGGCAATACCGCCCATTAAAACCAGTTTTCCTAATAATAAAAGTAATGCCATACCTGCATTACCTCCCGCTCCGGCTAAAATGGGTGTAAGGAGCATAAGCGGTACGATCATAATATCCTGAAAAAGTAATACGGCCAGTATAAATTTTCCATGAGGTGTGTTGATCTTGTTTTTGTCCTGAAGTGTTTTTACCACAATAGCAGTACTACTCAGCGCGTATAGGAAACCCCAAAAAACACTTTCTTCTAAAGAAGGGCGCATGAGTAACCATACAAGTCCGGAAGTTAACACAATGGTGAAAAGTACCTGTGAGGCCCCTCCTATCAACACATAATCCTTAATACGTTTTAAATTGCTGAACGAAAACTCAAGACCTACCGTAAAAAGTAATAGTATCACTCCAATCTCAGCATATACCTCAACCTCTTCCATATCGGCAAAATAGCCCGAAGTATTGGGGCTCAATAAAACTCCTGTAATAAGATAGCCTATGATATACCGTATTTTTAAGAACTTACAAATAATAATAACGGCCGTAGCGACCCCAAAAATAGCACAAATATTAACCAGTATATGATGTTGCATAACGTATTCCTGTTGAATTAGGGTTTTTTCCGGGTACAGAATTTAATTTGTGTTAAATTATAAAAAATGTTTACACCCCGGCATAGAATACCATAATCTTTATTAAGAAAACAGCGGGTTCATAAAATGGCGTATTCCCGATTATTGACAGGCGGGCTTACAGTATTCTTATTTATTCTGTGTGTTTTTTTATTTTTCATAATTCTAAACCTCAGCATTTTCAAATTTGACCTTGATTTACAAATGGTATAAAAGTAATTTATATATTTAACATAATTATATCGTTATTTTATTGTTAACCCCCCACTATTATCGTAGTCGATCTACTTCGCTAATGGGCTCAATATATGCGTATTGTCAGTTCACAGATCACATATAAAATCTTTGTTTCAGGAAAACTATAAGGCTCTTTGCAAGCTTTCTTATTACTATGTGGAAGATATGGATGAAGCCCGTGATATTGTACAGGATATTTTTGTAAGCCTGCTCGATAAAAACGATCTGCATCACGTAAAGAATACCAATGCTTATCTTAAAAAGGCAGTGAGCAATCTATCTATTAAAAGAGCCAGACAGCGAGGAAACACCATGTTTATTGAAAATTTATCCCTTCTTCAGGAAGAAGGGAATGACCATAAAGAAAATGAGATCATAGCTAATGAAACGGCCTGGCTTTTACAAAAAGAGCTGGAAAAACTTCCGGATGCCTGTAGAAAAGTTTTTGAACTTTGTGTTATTGAAGGACTAAAGTATAATGAGACTGCTGAAACACTTGGCATTTCTGTAAATACCGTAAAAACTCAAATAAAAAAGGCCTATCGCATTTTAAGAGAATCATTGTCAGATTCACACTTTTTACTTCTTTTTATAAGAAAATTACAGCACTAATTTATTTTTTTGTAAAAAAATCATATTTCACGTCACCCTCTTTTCAAGTTTTGCGACCATTATAATAAAGCACACCATCAATACGGCTTATAATGGATCAAATACCACACATACTAATCAAGAAGCTCTCCGGAACTATCTCTCCGGAAGAAGAGACGCTTCTCAGGGCATGGATCGATGCTTCTGAAAAGAATAAAAAATTCTTCAGGAAAATTGAACGCCTTAAGGCGCAGGGGCAGGATCTGAAAAAACTGGAGAACCTTGACCTGGATAAAGAATGGGAAACTGTTCTTCTTAAATACAGAGACCGCATAGACAAACAAAAAAGAGTAAAGCGGCAGAAAATACTGAGAATTGCTGCTGTTTTTACCGGTATCGCCATGATTGCCAGTATATACCTCTTTACTATTGACAGAGGGCTTGAAGAGGTACCCGAAAACATCATTACCCTGGAGCTTCAAAATGGAACAATAAAGGCCATAGAAGCAGACCAGCCAAATGAGGTCGATATCTTAGATATTCAAGGAAACCGTATAGGCACACAACAGGGCAACCGCATACACTACCTCCCCGGCATAGAGGACTCAGGAGAGCTTGTATTAAATACGCTTACCGTTCCGTATGGGAAGATATTTGAGATCCTTCTGGCAGACGGTAGTCTTTTAAAGCTGAATTCAGGGAGTTCGGCAACCTATCCGGTACGTTTTGTAAAAGGGCAAAACCGGGAGGTCTCACTACAGGGAGAAGCCTATTTTGAAGTTGCCAATAATCCTGAACAACCTTTTATCATAAACACAGATAAAATGAACATTCGTGTTTTGGGTACTGAGTTTACGGTTTCTTCTTATCCTGAAGATCCGGATGCACATGTGGTACTTGTCGAAGGCTCGGTAGGAGTTTATGAAACTCCCGAAATGTTCTATACAGATCAGCATACCGTTTTAAGACCTGAACAAAAAGCAAGCTGGAACAAAGTTTTCAGAAATATACAGGTTACCGCTGTAAACTCTAAAAAATATACCGCCTGGACCGAAGGAAGGCTCATTTTGGAAGACCTGCCTTTTGCCACTATTATAAAAAAACTGGAGAGAAAATACAATGTAAGAATCATAAATCAAAACGAGGCTTTGAATAAAGAAGTGTTCACAGCATCCTTTGATATTGAGACCATAGAGCAAGTGCTCAATTCATTTGCCCAAGATACACCTTTTAATTACAGGCGAACGGGCAGCACTATTACCATTACTAAATAAATAATCACTAAAACCGGGAGATGCATGAAGTAAAACACCAGTTATCAAAAAAAATCAGGAAATGCGCCAACACTTCCTGATCGTTAAGAATTGATGTTCAGTTACGTAGTCTAATAACCAAACAAAACAAATGTATGAAAAATGGATTATTCATAAAGCATTCGGTGCTTTATCCAAGAAAACTTTACCTAATTATGAGGTTAACAACATTTCTTGTCCTTGCTTCTTTTTTGTCTGTTCAGGCCAATTCCTATTCGCAAAAAACGAAGATCTCCTTGAACATGAAAAATGTTCAGGTAAAGGAGGTATTGCAGGAAATAGAGCTAAAAACAGATTTTAAGTTTTTGTACAATACCAATAAAGTAAATTCTGAGAGAATTGTCTCGGTAAATATAAGAAACAAAAAGATATCAGATGTCCTGGATGAGCTGTTTAAAGATACCGATATAAAGTACGTATTACAAAACAGGCTTATTATACTCAAAGCTAAACTTGTCTCCTTTAAAATCGCTGACAGCCTGATTTCTTTTCAACAACAAAGAATTACAGGCGTGGTTAAAGATCCGAACGGCGACCCTTTACTGGGGGTAACCGTACGCGTTAAAGGCTCAATCCGAGGTACCTCTACTGATGAAAACGGAAGGTATCTTCTTTTTGCTTCTCCCACGGCTATTCTAAGTTTTACATACATCGGCTTTGAAGATTATGAAACCCCGGTAGCTGGCAGGGAAGTAATTGATGTTACCATGACCGAAGCAGTAGAAGCCATTGATGAAGTAGTGCTTATAGGGTATGGTGAAGTAAAAAGAGAAAATCTAACCGGTTCGGTCAGCACGGTAAACATAGAAAGCTTTAAAAACCAGGCACCTACTGTAAATATAGAGCAGGGACTCCAGGGGCAGGTAGCGGGTCTTCAGGTAACCATCCCTAACGGACAGCCGGGAGCAGCCGCCAAAATACGTATTCGGGGTACTTCTTCTCTATCAGGTTCTAATCAGCCTTTATTTGTTATTGACGGTATTCCGGTAGTTCCTGAAAGCAATATTCCGCGGGGAGGTACCGAAGGGCAGCTTCTCGGCAACGAGCTGGCAAATCAGGGGTTGAGTACACCTATTGCCAATTTAAACCCAAATGATATTGAGTCCATCAGTGTCTTAAAAGATGCTTCGGCAGCCGCCATTTACGGGTCTCGGGCAGCCAATGGAGTTATTATAATCAATACCAAAAGAGGTACTAAAAAAGGAAAAACCACATTCAATATTGACGCATCTACCATTATCCAACAACCACGTACTTTAGAGGTGCTGAATGCACAGCAGTTTCGCGAAGTATGGACCACCGCTGTAATGAACAGCTCACGCGATGATGCCTT
This sequence comes from Ascidiimonas aurantiaca, assembly GCF_037646345.1. Classification (NCBI taxonomy): domain Bacteria; kingdom Pseudomonadati; phylum Bacteroidota; class Flavobacteriia; order Flavobacteriales; family Flavobacteriaceae; genus Ascidiimonas; species Ascidiimonas aurantiaca. The sequence continues at coordinate 11,926 of NZ_JBBEWR010000016.1, forward strand.
TACCCGAAGTGTGCTCGACGGCTCCTATTTTGGCGATGCCGATACCAACTGGGAAAATGAAGTAGGTCCGGGAACTCCGGTTTCTACCAATGTAAATGCCAGCTTGAGAGGGGGAAATGAAAAAACACAGTTTGCCCTATCACTGGCTGCTTTAAACTCAAAAAGCGGATTTGAAGGTTCGGAGAGTGAACGCTTCACTCTTAATCTTAACCTCAATACGGGAGGCACCTCTGCCCTGCGGTTTGGTACCAGCATACAAACCTCCTTTTTTGACCAATCATCTTTAGACGGTGGTATTGTTGACGGGATCTACTCCTATCGTCCTGATATACCCGTATTTGATGAAGACGGGAACTTTGCTTTTTCGCCTAATAACAATTTTCAAAATCCCGTAGCGCTGGCTCAGGCATCAAATAGCAATAAAACCTTTTTGTTTTTAGGCACTTTTTTCACCCAGCTTGATATTGTAAAAGGACTTACGGCAGAAACCCGGTTGTCCGTTAATTACAACAACGGGAACCAGGTTAGTTTTTACCCCAGGTTTACCAACAGAGGGGGCTGGTCGCGCTTAAGAGGAAACGGGGACGGATTTGCCCAGGACAGCAGAAGTAACAGTATCGTATTACAATGGCAAAGCACCCTTACCTATAAGCGCCTGTTTGCAAACGTTCATCAAATAGATGCCGTTTTGGGAACCACCTTTGAAGAGATTACCACTTCTAACAACAAAGCGTTTGGAACCGGGTTCTCTAATAAAGTACTTAGCAATGTAACCAATGCTACCGTAAGCAGAGGCGGTTCTTCATTTGAAAGCGGTTCCGGGCTCGTTTCTTATTTTGGAAGAGTTAATTACGATTATGATCAAAAGTATCTGTTAACCTTTACTGCCCGGGTAGATGGCTCTTCCAAATTTGCCGAAGAAAACAAATATGCATTTTTTCCGGCAGCCGCTGCTGCCTGGAGAATATCAAGAGAATCTTTTCTTGCTAACAGTAAATATGTAGATGAACTTAAACTAAGAGCCAGTTACGGTCTTACCGGGCAACAGGATTTTGGCCCCTACCAGTGGCGTACCCTTTTTGAAACCGATGATTACGGTGGTGAGCCCTCCGTGCTTTTATCACAACTGGGTAACAGCCGCCTGAAATGGGAAACTACCAAACAATTAGATCTGGGAATTGACTTTTCCCTGTTTGAAGGAAGACTATCAGGCGGGATAGCCTATTACCGAAAAGACACAGAAGATGCCATATTTCCAGTCATTACACCAGGAAATACAGGGGTTACCAGCGTACTGGCCAATGTGGGGAGTACCCGAAACGAAGGTGTTGAACTTCTTATTAATGCCACCCTGCTCCAATCTGATACCTTTTCCTGGGACGTTAGCCTGAATGCCGCCCGAAACAAAAACCAGCTTACCGGTATAGCAGAAGATTTCTTAGATGATGAAGGCTTTATAGTAGGTTTTCCCGGACTGGGAGGAGGCCGTTTACGTGTAGGCAGCCCTATAGGCCTCATTTACGGATATGTTGCTGAGGGTATATTTCAAAATCAAAATGAAATTGATGCCCTCAATGCTGCCGCTCCTAATGGGGTGTATCAGGATGATGAAACTTCTCCAGGAGATATCCGCTTTAGAGATATATCGGGCCCCGAAGGTGTACCTGATGGCATTGTAAACAATTTTGACCAGGAAGTCATTGGGAATGCGCAGCCCGATATATTTGGCGGCTTTACCAGTACATGGCGATACAAAGGGTTTACCCTGGCAGCACAGTTTACCTATTCTATTGGTAATGATCTGTTATGGTTTAGCCAGACCAGAGCCGTGAATTTTGGCAGTACCTTTGCAGGAGAAAACAAAGTTACCGATGTGCTCAATGCCTGGACTCCCGAAAACCCTACCAATCAGCCAAGGCTTGTGTACAGAGATCCCAATAACAACGGGAGGATCTCCAGCTTTTATGTACATGACGCTTCTTTTTTAAGGCTCAATACACTCAATTTACGCTACACATTTTCCCGTGAGACCATGGACAAAATTGGTGTATTTGATGGTATTTCGATCTATGGTATTGCTCAAAACCTTTGGACTATTACCAGTTATCCCGGAGCGAATCCTGAAGGGGGCACACTCTTTAATAATGATATTTCAGGAGCAGGGCGGGATACCAACCGGTTCCCTATTCAAAAAGCCTTCACCCTTGGTATTAACTTAAGTTTCTAAAAATGAAGATTATGAAAAACGTTTTTATAGTTGTATTACTGGCAGCACTTATGGTTTCCTGTAGTCTTGCAGATGCCATAGATCAGGATCCGCCAAATAACCTGGTTCCTGAAAATGTAGTGAGAAGTGAAGAAGATGCAAGAGCGGTTTTAAACGGAGCGTATAGTAAGATCATTTCATTTTCAAGTTCGTTTTACTATATGCACTCCGAGCTTATTCCCAGTGCTCTTATAGGAACTATGAGCCAGTCTGGCTTTACGGCCAATGACCGACAGTTTGCAGACAATGATATTTTTTCAGACAATAGCCTGGTAAATAACTTCTGGATCATATTTTACGGTGTTATAGATGCTACCAATAATGCCATTGTGCTTACAGAAGCGCTTCCCGAAAGTGAGATCTCGCAGGCAACCAAAACCGAGATCATAGGAGAGGCCCGTTTTGTAAGAGCTATGGCTACCTTTGATGCCCTTAGGTACTTCGGTCAGTTTTTTGATGTGAACAGCAGTCTGGGAGTGGTATTGAGAACCGAACCGGTAAACTTTACCACACGCAGTAAAGAGAGAAGTACCGTTATGGAATCGTATAATCAGATACTGTCAGATCTTGACTTTGCCATAGCGAATGCTCCGGACTTCACAGTTACTTTCAGAGGTTCAAAAACATCTGCAAAAGCCCTAAAAGCAAAAGTATTACTCTTTATGGGGCGCTATGCAGAAGCAGCTACCCTTGCAGATGAAGTGATCACTGAAGGCACCCGAACCCTGGAGGCTACCTTTGCCAATGCTTTTGACAATGGCCTTACTTCTTCAGAAATGATCTTTATGACACATCGTGCCGCAGATTCTGATGAAGAAGACAACAATCGTAAACGCTTTTACACAGGACGCACCGGTAATACCTGGTATCCCGATCTTATGGAAGGTGACCCCAGGCAACCCCTTACCTATTCCGGTACCCGGATACTCAAGACCAATAATGAGGCTACTTTTCGGCCCACCTATTTTCTAAGACTGGCCGAAATATATCTCATAAAGGCAGAAGCACTTGCTATGAGTGGAGCAGACCTGGCAACCAGTAAAGCTCCCCTTGATATCATACGAAACAGGGCCGGTCTTGAAAACTCAGATGCAGCAGATATTGACGCTCTCAAAGATGCCATCTTTGAAGAATACATAAAAGAACTTGCATTTGAGAACGGCAGTGACTGGTTTGCAGCTATTCGTTTTGATAAAGCCATGACCTTAAAACCCACTATAACCAGCACCAACCAGTACATTTTGCCCCTGCCTGACAATGAAATAGAAGGTAATGCATTACTGACACTTGCCGATCAAAATCCCGGCTACCAGTAAAACCATGTTACGTTAATTAGTTAGTTTGAATTAGTTTAATGAGCCGGGGGGTTTTTTATAAATGCCCCGGCTATTATCAAAAAAATGATGAATTACATAAAAATTACCTGGTTACTGCTATTAACAGCATACAGCACCCTATGTGCCCAGTCTGCAAAAGACATTAATTTCCAACAGGAGATACCCCTTGACCCCACCGTAAAGAAAGGCGTTCTTGCCAATGGCTTTACCTATTTCATAAAAAAGAATCAAAAACCTGAAAACAAGGCAGAACTAAGGCTTATAATCAATGCCGGTTCCATTCTGGAAGACGAGGATCAGCTGGGCCTTGCCCATTTTGTAGAGCACATGGCCTTTAACGGCACCAAAAGCTTTAAAAAAAATGATCTTATAGATTATCTGCAAAGCATAGGTATTGAGTTTGGAGCCGATCTGAATGCCCATACCAGTTTTGATGAAACTGTTTATAAACTAGAAGTGCCTACCGATGATGTGCAGGTTTTTAACACCAGTTTACAGATATTAAGGGAATGGGCAGATGGTATTACTTTTGACGCCACCGAAATAGAAAACGAAAGAGGTGTAGTGGCAGAAGAGTTACGAGCCCGAAGCGGGGCCGGAATGCGTGTATTCTATAAATCCATTCCCGTATTAACTAACCAGTCCCGATATGCCAAACGTACCCCTATAGGAACATTAGATGTAATTCTCAATTCCCAACCCGAAGCCCTTACCCGATTTTATAATGACTGGTATCGCCCCGAACTTATGGCACTGGTAATAGTGGGCGATGTTGCTATTGATGAGACCGAAAAGAAGATACAGAAATTATTCAGTAATCTCAAAGGGCCTCACCAGCCCCGTGAACGTACGTATTATTCCATACCTCATAACACTGCTCCCAAAGCAGTAGTAATTACAGATAAAGAACTCACCGACACCAGCATTTCGATATACCATAAAAAAGAAAAAGAAACCGCAACCACTCTTGAAGATTATAAAAAAGAACTCATAGAAAAGATGTACGGGGGTATGCTTCGTGAGCGGCTGTCTGAGGCCCTGCTTACTAAAAAGGCACTTTTTCTATCTGCCACTGCAGGAATAGGCCACTTTTTGGGAGATAAAAACAGCTTTTACCTGAGAGCCAATCTCAAAGAAGAAGATATCACCGGAGGTATAATCTCTTTACTAAAAGAAAGTGAACGTGTGCGCCGTTTTGGTTTTTCCCAGACTGAGCTAGACCGTTATAAGGCGTATATGTTAAACAATGCGCGAATACGTAAAGAAGAAACCGGTAAACTGTCGTCAAGACAGTATGCAGAAACACTTATTGACCTTTTTACCCATGCCAAACCAGTGCCGGGCGATACCTTTATATATGACTTTTACACTGCAGTATTACCAGATATTACCTTAGATGAGGTAAACCAGACCGGTAAGCATTGGGCACAAGGAGAAAACATGGCTATAGTGCTGAGTGCACCGCATAAAGAAAGCTTATCTCTACCTGATGAAACAGCACTAATTAACCTTTGGGAATCTGTACGCCGGGAAGAACTTGATACTTATGAAGATTCTCTGGAAAACCAGGAACTCATGACAGAAGTTCCCAAAGCGGGTACTGTGGTAAAAACAGATTACATAGACGCTATTGATGTAACAAAATGGGAGCTGGGCAATGGCATTACCGTTTTGGCAAAATCTACCAATTTACAAAATAACCTTATCTCAATGTACAGTTTTCGCAGTGGTGGTAGCTCCCTTGCTCCCGATTCGTTGTATGTTTCTGCACGCGTGGCCGGAAATATAATAACTTCCGGTGGTATAAATAATATTTCTCCTGCCGATCTGAGCAAACTTAATATGGGAAAAACGCTTATGCTCAGAAGCTTTCTTAACTTTTATGAAGAGGCTTTTATAGGCAGCAGTTCTTCTCAGGATCTTGAACGTATGCTTCAAATGACACATCTGTATTTTACAAAGCCCAATAAAGACGCCAAAGTATTCAGTACAATGAAATCGCAAATGATCGCTTCCGTTCGCAATCAGGAATCCAGCCCCATAGGCTATCTCGATGCACATATTGAAAAAGTAATGACCAATAATCACCTGAGAGGTATTTCTCTGACCGAAGAACAGATCAATACGGAACTCGATCTTGACAAAGCATATGCATTTTACAAAGACCGGTTTGATTCTGCTAACGGATTCACATTTGTATTTGTAGGTAGTTTTGATATAGATGTGTTACAAAAACAAATAGAACGGTATTTGGCAAGCCTTCCCTCTAACCTGGAAGAAAAAAACCAATGGAGAGATATTGGTCTGCGACGCAGAAAAGGACGTATTAGTGAAACCTTGTACAAAGGTGTTGATGACAAAGCCGTCGTAGATATGCGCTTTACAGGCACACTTGAGTTTAGTGAAGAAAAAAGGAAAAAAGCAGAGCTTCTGGGAAAACTCCTTAAAATAAAACTCACTGAAGAAATGAGAGAAAAAATGGCAGGAGTGTATGGCGTAAAGATCAGTGGTTTTGCTACCTATGCCCCTTACGGCTGGTACCGTATGGGTATTCGATTTACCTGCGCTCCCGAAAACTATCAAAAGCTCATAAATGCGGTCTTTGAGGAAATACATAAAGTAAAAGAAAACGGTGCAACTCCCGAAGATGTGGCAAAAATACAGGAAGCCGAACTTGCGAATTTAAAAGACGGTATGAGATCTAATTCATACTGGGGCTTTTTATTAAAAAAGATGTATGTAAACGGTTGGAAGCCCGAAAAGCTGCTTAATTATGAAAGTGAGATCAAAAAGCTTACCCCCGAATATTTTAAAGAAGCCGCCATTACCTTTTTTAATGAGGATAACTATGCACAATTTGTTCTCCTGCCAGAAAATATTGAATAAGGAGTAGAACGCTTATCCGGGAGGTGATGACGAAGCCTTACCAGAACGAATGCTGGGGGGCCAAACAGGTTCTGGTTATTTAGGCCTGAAAACATGTATATGTTTTGAATTCGCATCCAAATAATCACCTCCAATAAGGTCAATACAATAGGGAATTGCCGGAAAAACTACTTCCAGGCATTCCCGTATTGACTTGGGTTTTCCAGGTAAATTTACGATCAATGATTTTCCTCTTATTCCGGCAGTTTGTCTGGATAAAATAGCGGTAGGAACATATTGCAGGCTTTGCTTGCGCATTAATTCTCCAAAACCAGGAAGCATTTTTTCACATACCGCTTCTGTAGCCTCGGGGGTAACATCTCTCGGCGCCGGACCGGTACCTCCCGTAGTAAGTATTAAACTGCAACCACTGCTATCTGAAAGTTTTTTTAAAGTAGCTTCAATTAACGGCCTTTCATCGGGAATTACTTCATATACAGGTTTCCATTCACATAGAAGGTATTCGTTGAGAACCCGTATGATCTCCTTTCCCGAAATATCCTCATATTCTCCTCTGCTGGCTCTGTCTGAAACCGTTAGTACGCCAATATGTATCATAGGTTTAATATAGTTCCTGGTTATTATTGTGTTCTTACGGAACCCAAATTACAAAACTATCTTCAAAATACAGGAGCGCTGTAAACAAGATGATATTAAAGGAAATATAAAATAGCAGTGCCCGGCAACTTTGCTGTAACCAGAAAAGGTTTGATACATTGCCAAGAGTTCCAGGCCGGGAACATTCGGCATTTATTGATGTTTTCATCCAGGTATTTTTTTGAACTTCAGGTATTCTGTCTTTTTTACGGGCTTCATTCATCTTTAGTTTTTTTTGAAAATCGTGAAACAAAGTTTCTGCGCTTACCGAGGCTACCCGCTCTCTTAAAAACATCGCCCAGAAGATCTGGACACCATTCAGTATATCATTAACCAACGCATTGAGGAACACAATAAGGTAAATGGGATAAAATGGTACCCCATAGTTAAAAAAATCATCCTTTTTACTGTAACATTTCTGCGGCTGTCTTATCTTTTAAAAGCCTGTACCTTATAGATATTTATCGCAACAAGGAAAAATAACAGCTATTAAAACAATTCTTTCACCATTTCTATTGTACATGACCCTTATAACCTGTTCGCAGGTTTACTTGCCTTTTGAATCATCATCAATCTATTATTTATAAAACAGTTTATGAAAAAAATTAGCATCTGTATCCTGATTCTTTTGGCCTTTGCCTGTAAAAAGAACCAAAAAAAAGAACCTATAGTACATACAACTCCCAAAATCATTAATGCGGAGTATATTGCCGGTAAAACAAGGTACTTTTCTGTAAAAAATGAAGCAGTGCAAGGAGAAGGAAGAGCCTGGCTTGAAAGAATGTTTGAAGAATCTCAATTTGTAGTTTTTGGCGAAAGACATAATTCAAAAGAAACCTCAAAACTTATAGAAGCGTTAATTCCCATTATGCATACTTCAGGTTTTGAAACCTTGTGTCTGGAGATTGGCCCTAATTCTGCCGTTAAATTGACCGAGTTAATGGCTCCTGCTCAAAATACAGTAGAAAATTTGCGAAGCTTCAATACAAAATACTATCACGAAACGCTGGACAGGGTCCCTATTCCTTTTTTTGCTGGTGTGGAAGATGCTCTTTTTCTAAAAGCTGCTGCACAAAACAATATGCAGATCTGGGGGTTGGATCAGGAGTACTTTTACGCAATACTCTTCTTAACCGATGAACTGTTAAAGCAGGCCCAAGGTGCCGATAATTTCTCAGAAATACAAAACTCAAAACAAAAGGCAGACAGTATAATCCTGAAATGGCTCATAAAAGAAAATACATCAAATGAGGATATAGACATATTTACTGAAATTTTACAGGAGCCTACTGTAGATACCTTCTTTAATTATTTTAGAGGCTCTGATACTCCCGGAGGTAAAATTGTGAAAGATCTGGAGATTAGCTGGGACATTTATTCCAGGTGGCGCCAGGATTCTCATGTTGACCGAATTAGCTATATGCGAAACAATTTTAAGGATCGGTATCATTCTTATGTAAAGGAAAATGGGGCTCCTCCCAAAGTATTTTTAAAATTCGGACAATTGCATACTTCCAGAAAGCTCTCAAACGGAGCGTATGACCTGGGCCATTTAACCGCTTCTCTGGCAAAAGAAAAAGGACTGGTAAGCACCAGTATTAATAGCTGGACAAGGTATTACCTGGAAAATGGAGAAGAAATTGATTATCTTGAAAAGTATTATAACTACTATAAAAGATTAAAGTTGTTTATGGAAGTTGCCAAACGGGATCAATGGACCCTGATCGACCTGAGATCGATAAGAGAAGATATCCTGAATAACAAAGTACGCCTACCCGAAAACGGAGATTTCCACAAAATGAACGCATTGATACAGGGATACGATATTCAGCTTATTCTGCCATTAGATACCTTTATTACCCCGAATAGGGAAATTAAGGATTGAACAAAAAGAAGCAGCAGCTTCTTAATAAGTTTCTCTTTTTTAAAACTCTAAAAAAACCTTTTTCTGTTGAGAGAAAGTAAAGTTTACAAAAATGACACATATCATTTTATAAAACAGATATCTGTTTTACTTTTATTGCTTAAAGCTATTTACTGATGGAGTTAAAAGTCAAAAGAACTATTTCACTGCATCTTTGTATATATCTATTGGTTTTTATATTTCAAAGCTGTACTATGGTAAAAGTAACTGTAAGCGAAAAACGGAATCCGGTCCCTCAAAAGTTAAAGGTGAACGAGCAGATGGAAGTAACCACCTGGGGTGCTATTAAGGTTAATAAATCCCATTTTTTTCCTTCAAGCTTTCAAATAATAAGCGGAGAGGAAATAATTTATATAGACCCTGTAGAAACCGGAAACTCTGAAAAAGCAGATTATATATTTATTACCCATGCCCATCCCGATCATTTTTCATTAAAAACCCTTAAGGAAATTAGCAAGCCGGAAACGGTTTTTATAGTCTCTAAAGGAGTTTCCCGTAAACTTTCTAAATTAAAAAACACGGTAAAGGAAGTAGAACCGGGCGATGTAATAGATATTGGTGATATACAATGTTTATCTGTAGCAGCTTACAACACAAAAAGTGTTTTTTTATGGATCAAAGCACATCCTAAATCCAAGAAAAATGTTGGGTATATACTCACTTTTAAAAACAACACTCGCATTTATCATGCGGGAGATACAGACTACATACCGGAAATGAGCGACCTTAAAGATATTACTATTGCTATGATCCCTATTGGCGGAGACAATCTTACCATGAATATGGAAGAAGCTGCTAAAATGGTAAACAAAATAAAACCGGATATAGTGATCCCCATGCACTATGAACTAAAAAACGAAAATTATGCGAGCCGTTTTCAAAGCATGATCGAAAAAGGAATTAAATCAGTACCTATGCAGTAATGCAGAGTATATTAGCAAATAAGCTTATAACCAAACCCCCTCACATTCAGGATACGTATATCAGGGTCTTTACTTAGTTTTTTACGGAGCTTGGTAATAAATACATCCATACTCCGGGCACTAAAAAAGTCGTCATCCCCCCACAGGTGTTTTAAAATAAAAGACCGGTCCAGTATCTCGTTCTTTTTCTCAATTAAATGGTATAATAATTGGGCCTCCCTATGAGTAAGAAGCTGTGTATTCCCATGAATGGTTAACGATTGCCCGGGATAGTTAAAGACAAAGGCCCCTATTTCAATATTCTTTTCATTTGAGGAAAACCTGATGCGATCGAGAAGTGCATGAATGCGAACAATAAGTTCTTCCATACTAAACGGTTTTTTTATGTAGTCATTCCCCCCATAGTTAAAACCCTCTACCACATCGCGGGTTTGTGATTTGGCTGTTAAGAAAATAATAGGGGTTTTTCGATCGGTTTTTCTGATTTGCCCTGCCAGGGTAAAGCCGTCTTTTTTAGGCATCATCACGTCCAATACCAGTAAATCGGGAGTTTCCCGTACATAGATCTCATACGCTTTTTCACCATTCTCACAATACAGCACTTCAAAATCCCGGCTCTCCAGACTTTCTTTTATAATCTGCCCCAGGGCCGCCTCATCTTCTGCCAGGAGAATTTTAATGCGTGGTTTCATGCAACAACTGAATTTTAAAAATGGTGTATCGGGGATCAGAAAGTAACTGAATACTTCCGCCATGCTTCTCTATGATCTTTTTGGTATAGTACAACCCTATTCCAAAGCCTTTTACATCATGTCGGTTACCTGAGGGAATACGATAAAATTTATCAAATATCTTCTCTCTGTACCCTTTTTCAATAACAGGACCGTTATTTGCAACCGTTATCTCAAAAAAATCCGGAACTGAATTTAAACGGATCTCAATAGTATCTCCCCCGTATTTCACAGCGTTATCAATAATATTGGAAACCGCATTTTCCAAATGAAAATGATCTGCTTTAACCACGCAGGTTTCAATATGAGAAATAAATGATATGTGTTTTTCCGGGGAGATCATTATATGTCTATCAGTTAGATTTTGGAGCATCCTTACCATATTAAGCGGTTCTTTGTTCAACAGTAATTTATCACTGTCTAAAGTGGCTGTTTCCAGGAGTCTCTCAACCATAAAATGCAATTTTTCCAATTGCTTGTTAGATATGTTTAAATATTTTTGGGTTTTTTCCTTATCGTTCGCATCATTAAATTTTTCAATACCTTCCAAAGCAGTACTTACTGTGGTAATAGGCGTTTTAAACTCGTGAGTAATATTACTTATCAGGTCGTTTTTAATCTCTGCCAGTTGTTTTTGTTTGTTTATGATCCTGAGTAAATACAACAGGCAGGCCATAATACCGGCAGCCAGTATAAAAGATAGTAAAATACCGGTAAGACCGCGTTTTAATGTAATAAGGCTCACATTAGAAAAAACGATTTTTAATTGCTCACCTCTGGGGAGATAGGTTGATTTGGAAAAAGCAGAAAGCTTTAGTTTAGGGTGTTCCAGATCATTAAATGACCCTAACAACACCAAATCTTTATTATAATGCCCCAAAGCATAGAGCAGATTGATATCTTTTCTTTTTAATTCGTTGTCAATATTTTTTACCAGTGTATCAAATGCAATAGAGTCGCGGGTAATGGAGATAATGATCTTGTTGGTAAGAGAGCGAATGGAGCTTGTATCCAGGCTATTATTTACAATAGTATCTCCTGTAACTGATTCTCCCTGGATCTGTGAAGGCTTAAACCTTTGTGCTATGCGATCCAGATTGCTGAGGTCTATTTTTTGTTTAACATGAAGCGTATCTTCTCGACTGAAAAACTCAGTATCAAAATTGATCTTTTTGCTCAGAGAATCCCATGTAAAAAAACGGGCATTTCCACCCGCCACATTTACCGCTTTCCCCAAACCGAAAATGTTATGAACAGAATCTACAGTTGTGCCTTTATTTACAAAAGTTACCATATCGGTCTTGGCCAGATCTGCATAATACAATTCTACCGCATTGTCTAACGCTGTTTGAACTTCACTGATTAACTGTTGCTTGTTAGAAGCATAGTTCCTGATATTCCAGTACACCTGAATAGCGATCGTAGTCACTATGGTGACTATAATGAAGTTAATTATGAAATGATGATTGTTCTCTTTCACATCTCAAAAGTAAAAACTATAAACCGTTTACCACGAACCGCTTAACACTCGTTAACATTCATTAACCGTAAGATGTGAAAATCCAACTCATTTTTGTGATGTACAAACGGTACGATTGCCAAAAAAACATACGTAAACATAATACTCAATAAATGAAACACCATCTTAACATTTTCACATCCCTGTTCCTGTTCGCAACAGTACTCGTAAATGCTCAGGACCTGCAGGGCAAAGCGTATTACAAAACCAAGAGAAAAGTTGAAATTACTCTGGACAGCACTGCAGCCAGCAGTGCCCAGCAACAGCAACTCAATGCTTTATTGCAAAAAAAGTTTCAAAAAGAATATGTTCTCAGCTTTAACAAAACACAATCAGTCTATAAAGAAGTAGAAAGCCTGGGCGATGCCGGTGATGCATCTGGCACCGGAATTAATATTGTAGGTATTAACCTGGGCGGCAGCGGGAATGATATATACTATAAAGATGTAGCTGCCAAAACTTATACGAGCCAGCGCGAAGCCTTCAGTAAACAGTTCCTTATTAAAGATTCCCTCCCAAAAATGGAATGGCAACTGGAAAGTGAAACCAAACAAATAGGCAATTACACCTGTTACAAAGCCACTTTTACCAAAGAGGTAGAGCGCAGACAGCTTAATTTAAGTGATACAGCCGAAAAAGAAAAAGTGGTTAAGGAAACCCTGGTCACCACTGCCTGGTACACCCCTCAGATACCCGTTTCTCACGGACCCGACAAATACTGGGGACTCCCTGGGCTCATTCTGGAAATTAACGACGGAAGCACTGTGATGATCTGTAACAAAATTGTAATGAACGCACAAGAAAAAATAGACATCACAGAGCCTGTGAAAGGGAAAAAAGTAGATCAGAAAACGTATAATGAAATGATGCTCAAAAAAGCTGAAGAAATGTCCAAAATTTACGGAGAGAACCGAAAAAAAGGTAACGGGCAAACTTTTAAGATCAAAATAGGAGGCTAATTACAGATAGCCACATACCAGACTCTGAAGAAGTTCTTGTAAAAGAACAGTCAACAACATCAATCCAAAAAATGAAACAGTTATATATTTCCCTGCTTTTAGGGCTGAGCCTGGTATGCTTTACAACCAATGCACAAAATACCCGGCTGGAGGGCGTAGTAAAGGACTCCCTTAATATGCCTCTGGAACTGGCCAATGTACTGGCTGTAGATCCTGAAGATCAAAGTATAGCATCCTATGCTATTACAGATACAGACGGACGCTTTGCTCTGGTATTACCCATAAACAGAACCTATATCCTTAAAGTGAGTTACCTGGGGTATAAAACTAAAGAAGAAAATCTTATTGTGGACGGAAGCAGGCAGAAAATCCTGAAAGAGATCATCCTTTTTAAGGATATAAATACACTGGATGAAGTGGAAGTAGTTCATGAACTCCCGGTTTCTGTAAAGGGAGATACTATTATCTACAAAGCCGATGCATTTACCAACGGCAAAGAAAAGAAACTTAAAAATGTATTAGAGAAGCTCCCGGGGTTTGAGGTAGATAAAAACGGAGAGGTAAAAGTACAGGGTAAAAAAGTAGATAAGGTACTGGTAGAGGGCAAGAATTTTTTTGATGGTGATACAAAACTGGCTACGAAAAATATTCCTGCTGATGCGGTTGATAAAGTAGAGGTTTTACAGGATTTTAATGAGGTTGCCCCTGTAAAGGGTCTTAATAATGAAGAATCACTGGCTCTTAATATAAAACTGAAAGAGGGTAAAAAGAATATTGTATTTGGTGATATTGAGGCGCGTACAGGCCATGACGAACGCTATTTTGGACATGCCAATGTTTTCTATTACAACCCAAAAAGAAGTATAAACCTCATAGCCGATGCTAACAACATTGGAGAGCAGGCTTTTACTTTACAGGATTATTTCAGGTTTAGCGGAGGTTTTGAAAACCTAAGTGGAAGATCAGGTTCTTCTTTCAAAGTATCTTCAGATGATTTGGGTTTTGCATTACTACAGGATGACCGTGCGCAGGAGATCATATCTAATTTTGGCGCTTTGAATTTTAATCTCAATCCCAATAAAAAATGGAGCCTCTCCGGTTTTCTCATCGCCTCTGACACAGACACCGACCTTTTGTCTGCCACACTCAGAACCTATCTGCGAAATGAAATTACCAACAACGTGGAAATACTGGAATCCGGCATTAATCAGGAAAACAGGTCCGGTATGGCCCAATTTTCAGGAAAATACACTCCCAACAACCGTTTGGATATCAACTACCGAGCATTTCTTAAAAAATCTAAACTAAGGCAAGCCAACAACCAGGTATCTGATTTTGGGGAAATTGAAAACCGTATTCAGTCTGCCAGTGATCAGCAACCGTTTTCCATTAAGCAAAGTGTAAGCGCTTATTATGCCCAAAACGCCAATAATGTGTTTTCACTTCAGGCACAGCACCTCTATAAAGAGCAGGACCCTTTTTACAACCTCATCACTTCTGAAACCCCCTTTAACGGAAGCCAGCCATTAGTAGATGATACTATATATAACCTGTTGCAGAATAAAGAAATTATAACCAACAGTTTTGATGCTGCCTTTAACTATTATTATGTGCTCAACAAAAAGAATCATATCAATTTTATAGCGGGTGTTAGTAAAAACAACCAGAAACTGGTGTCTGATATCAGGCAGCGAATATCTGATACGGGAAGCGAGAACCCACTGGGAAATGCTTTTATCAACGATGCTGACTATCGTTTTTCCGATGTGTATTTCGGGCTGCGCTACAAGACCAAATTTAGTTCCTTTGTGGTGAGCCCCGGCGCCAATCTCCATTTTTATCGTGCCCGAGACACGCAACAGGGCACAGAGAACATATTGTCAAAAACACTGCTCACTCCCAGTCTTTATGTAAAGTACACGATTAGAAGATCTGAGTCACTTACTTTTAATTATGCCGTAAACGCAGAGTTTACGGATATCAACAATCTGGTTTTGGGAACTACCATAGCTAACTACAATACCTTATTTAACGGGAACAGAGGCTTAGAGAATCAGTTGTTCCATCAGTTTTCTCTAAAGTATGTGAATTTCAACACTTTTACTTTTACCAATATTTTTGGAACCCTTACGTACACCAAAACGATTGATGGTATTAATAATGCGGTCGTTTTTAATGGTATAGACCAGCTACTTTCTCCTATTAACTCAGGTGATGTTAACGATATGCTTTCAGCTACCGGTTCTTTTGAAAAACGGTTTACATGGATTAAAACAAAACTGGAAGCAAACGTATCATATACCAGTATTAATAATACTATAAACGATCTGGACAATACCAATACCAGTTTTACGCAAAACTACACCGCCTCTTTTGAAACTAATTTTAAGGAAGCACCTAATTTTGAAATAGGGTTCAATAAGATCATCAATGTATATAAAGGGAGCCAGACCAATTCACGGTTTACTACCAATGCCCCTTTTGCCAATGTAGAGGTAGGGTTCCTTAAACATTTTCTCTTTACGGCCGATTATGTGTATTCTTATTTTTTGAACAGGAATAACGATGTAAGCAATGCTTTTGACTTTTTGAATGCAAACCTGAGTTTTCAGCAGGAAGGAAGCTCTTGGGAGTTCTCGGTATCTGGCACCAATTTATTAAATACAGTTTCTATAAACCGGGATTCTTTTTCAGATTTTCTTATTAGTTCTAATCAATACTTTGTACAACCCCGGTTTGTTGTTTTTGGCATTAAATATAATTTATGAAGACTTTGCTTTAATTAACAAACACCATCCTTAGTACATATAAGTCTCTTCAAATTTACTTAGCCTCAGCCAGGTATAAAAAAACATCCTGACCAAAGATCAGGATGTTTTTAAAATTATAGATCGATACGACTATTTCAGATCAAATCGGTCCAGGTTCATTACCTTATTCCAGGCAGCAACAAAGTCGTTTACAAATTTTTGTTGTGCATCGCTGCTACCATATACCTCGGCAAGCGCTCTCAGTTCTGTATTGGATCCGAATATAAGATCAACACGGGTAGCAGTCCATTTTAAAGCCCCCGTTTTACGATCGCGGCCCTCAAATTCTTCTTCATGATCAGAAGTTGCTTTCCATTCTGTACTTAAATCAAGTAGGTTTACAAAGAAATCGTTAGTAAGAGTTTCAGGCTTATTTGTAAACACTCCATGTTGGGATTTATTATAATTTGTATGCAGTACACGCATCCCTCCTATAAGAACTGTCATTTCAGGTGCCGTGAGGGTTAATAATTGTGCTCTGTCTACCAAAAGTTCTTCAGATTTTACCGAAAATCTTTGTTTCAGGTAATTACGAAAACCGTCAGCAAGTGGCTCCAGATGTTCAAAAGATTCTGTATCGGTTTGTGCCTGGGTTGCATCGGTACGTCCGGGAGCAAATGGTACTGATATATTGTGTCCTGCATTGTTAGCTGCCTTTTCTACACCGGCACATCCTGCCAGAACAATAAGGTCTGCCAACGAAACTTTTTTGTTTCCTGATTGTGCCGAATTGAATGCTTCCTGAATACCTTCCAGTATATCCAGTACTTTAGACAATTGAGCGGGGTTATTTACTTCCCAGTTTTTTTGAGGCGCCAGACGTATGCGGGCACCGTTAGCCCCTCCCCGGTTGTCTGAACCACGAAAAGTGGAAGCAGAGGCCCACGCGGTAGAAACTAATTGAGAAACCGAAAGTCCGGAATCTAAAATTTTAGCCTTTAATGCAGTGATATCACTAGCATTAATGAGTTCATGATCTACGGCCGGTACAGGATCCTGCCATAACAGTTCTTCTTTGGGAACTTCAGGCCCTAAATAACGGGAAACGGGCCCCATATCACGATGGGTTAGTTTAAACCAGGCACGCTGATAGGCATCTTTAAACTCTTCGGGGTTCTCAAGAAAGTGTCTTGAAATTTTTTCATACGCCGGATCCATACGTAACGAGAGGTCGGTAGTAAGCATGAAAGGCGCATGCTTTTTCTCCGGATCATGTGCATCGGGAATGGTACCGGCTCCGGCTCCGTCCTTAGGTCTCCATTGGTGAGCTCCGGCAGGACTTTTGGTAAGTTCCCATTCGTATTTATAGAGATTTTCAAGAAATGTATGGCTCCATTTGATAGGTGTATCTGTCCAGGCACCTTCCAGACCACTGGTAATGGTATCGGGGCCTTTTCCGGTTCCAAAATTGCTTTTCCAGCCCATACTTTGCATTTCTATAGAGGCTCCTGCAGGTTCTGCTTCTAAAAATTCGGCATCACTGGCGGCTCCGTGTGTTTTCCCGAAGGTGTGCCCTCCGGCAATTAATGCAACGGTTTCATAATCGTTCATTGCCATACGGCCAAAAGTCTCACGTATATGGTGGGCTGCAGCTACCGGATCAGGATTGGCATTGGGCCCTTCGGGATTTACATAGATAAGCCCCATATGAGCCGCTCCCAACTGATTTTCCAGTTCGCCATTTTCTGAATAACGGGCTTTGTTACCCAGCCACTCAGCTTCCGACCCCCAGTAAATATCTTCTTCAGGTTGCCAGATATCTTCACGTCCTCCTGCAAAACCAAACATAGGCAGACCCATAGACTCATGTGCCACATTACCTGCCAGTATAAAAAGGTCGGCCCAGGAAATTTTCTTGCCATATTTCTGCTTTATGGGCCATAAAAGAAGTCGGGCCTTATCCAGGTTTGCATTATCCGGCCAACTGTTTAGTGGCGCAAAACGCTGATTTCCCGTTCCACCACCACCGCGGCCATCAGCAATACGGTAGGTACCCGCTGAGTGCCAGGCCATACGTATAAAAAAGGGACCGTAGTGCCCGAAATCTGCAGGCCACCAGTCCTGGCTATCAGTCATAAGATCGGTTAGATCTTTTTTAATTGCATTCAGATCTAATGATTTGAACTCTTCAGCATAGTTAAAGTCTTTATCCATAGGATCGGCCAAATTTGAATGCTGCCGAAGAATGTTTAAATTCAAAGAGTTAGGCCACCAGTCACGGTTCGTAGTACCGCCGCCGGCTGCCTGATTTAATTCACCATTTAAAAAAGGGCACTTGCTTACATCGCCTTTGCCATTGTGTGTATTGTCCATTTCAAACTGTTTTTAATATTAATTTTTGTGCATTGTGATTCCTAAAAATACTGCTCTTGTTGATAAAATTAGGGATTCTGTTATTTTTTTGAGTTATACAGATATTAAAAATTGTTATAACAAGCGTTAAAAAATGATAATACACAGGTATTTTGTTCATTATTTTAAGAATGCTTTAAACATATAGTTAATATCTATATGGTATAGTTGCTGCCTATACAGGCTGTATCACCTGTAAGCACCCTGATACCTCTTTATGGGTTAAGTACAACACATAGAAGTATAGAAACTGGTTAACGTATTTAGAATACGATGGAATTTTATAGCATTATTACCCAAAATTTCATTAATAAAAAATTCAGGATTTACTATCTTCGAAATTAGAGGCACAAACCTTTTTCCATACTATTTTATAATAACCCGGGGAAATGGTCTCATACGGATTGGGAATGTTCCCATTCCCATAACATCCGAAAAAGCATATAAAACTGTAGCCTTACCCATAATTAACAATACGCAAACCATTATAGTAATGTCATGAATACTTTAATTAACCACCTAATTGAGCAGCTACTTGAAATCCAGAAAGGAAAAGTATGGATAGGGCGTTCATATGAAAATATATTAAATGAAATTGATGAACATGTGGCTTTTGTAAGGCCCGTTAAAGATTTGCACAGTGTAGCAGAAATCATTTCACATCTAACACTGTGGAGAAATGAGGCTATCTTAAAAATCAGGACTGGAAAAGGAAGTAAAACAGATGATTGTGAAGAAAACTGGCTGACAAACGAAAAATTAAAAGTAAAAGGATGGGCCAAAATAAAATTAGAATACGACCAAAGTCTTTCAGAATTAACAGACCTGTTAAAGAAAAAGGATGATCGTTTTCTTGACGAGGACTATTACGACACCGACTTTAAAGGGATTTATAAATATCGTTTTTTAATAAACGGAATGCTACATCACGATATTTATCATCTGGGCCAATTAGGGATAATTAATAAACACCTGAAGAAAAAAACAGCATAAAACTATCTGAGGCAGTGTATTACAACCGATCAGATATAAAAAGTCATTATATATTTAATCAATCAAAAAACGTATATGGAAGTAATGAAAGGTTTTAAAATTGTTGGAATAACCATCAAAACAACCAACCAGGATGGAAAAGCTGCCGAAGATTTAGGAAAACTCTGGGAACAATTCTACTCCCAAGACATTTCAGGTAAAATTCTAAATAAAAAAAGTGATGCCATTTATTCTGTTTACACAGATTATGAATCCGATTACACTGGAAAATATACCTGCATAATAGGATTATGCGTTGAGTCACTTGAACAAATTCCCGATGGACTCACTGGACGTGAATTTGAAAGTGGAGAGTACCGCAAATTCATTGCCAAAGGCCAAATGCCAAAGGCAGTATCAGAAACCTGGCAGGAGATTTGGAAAAAGGACAAAGAATTAAATAGAACATATACAGCAGATTTTGAAATTTATGGACACAGGTCACAAAATGGAGAAAATGCTGAAATAGACATTTATATAGCAACAAAACAGGAAAATAGCAACATCTCTAAGCATACGCACACTGTAAACTAAAAACCAAACACTTTGACATATTTAGAATCCTCATATTATTTTGATTTTGATGCAAACGCTATTCAGGAGCTCATTTCCGATTGTACATCTGAATCAATATCTGATAAAGAAAAAGCTATTATAATGTACCGCAAAGTACGGGATCACTGGAAATATGACCCATACTGTATAAGTCTTGCAAAAGAAAGCTATCGGGCCAGTAAAATTGCTAAAAAGTCTTCAGGGAACTGTGTTGAGAAATCAATTCTGTTAATTGCCTGTCTTCGGGCTTTGGGGATCCCTGCCAGGTTACACCTGGGAAAGGTTAAAAACCACGTAGCTGTAGAAAGACTAACTGAGAAATTCGGTTCGAACGAACTAACACCTCACGGAATGGTGAATGTTTACTTAAATAATAAATGGCTCAAAATGTCGCCGGCCTTTAATACATCATTGTGTGAAAAATTTAATGTAGCGCCCTTAGAATTTGACGGAGAAAACAGCTCTTTTTTGCAGCAATATGACAGCGAAGGCAGCTTGTTTATGGAGTACCTTGAAGATTATGGCTATTTTGAGGATGTACCTCTTGATTTTATGAAAAGGAATATAAAAGAACACTATCCTCATATTTTCGATACCAATGAAAATATTACCGAATATATATTATAAAAAGCCACTGTTTTTGAGCCTATGCCAGATAATATGAAATCATATCCAATACCATTGCCCACAGATATCAAATCAATTTTATATGACTGAAAAAACAAAAAAAACACGCATTTATACCTATTTTATTCTCACTTTTTTCATCTCCTGGGGTTTTTGGAGTCCTTTTTATTTTTCAAAAGAGGTTGGTGAATTTTGGGCTCTGCCGGGAGCATGGGGACCCACGATAGCTGCTGTAATACTTACCTACTTCGATACCGGAAAAACAGGAGTTCGTAAACTGTTACAAAAATTACTGATATGGAGAGTACCATTTAAATATTACCTCTTTGCCATTTTTTCCCTTCTTTTTTTCGGCTTGGTATCCGTATTAATATACAGGCTTTTTGGAGGAGATTTTCCCGATTCAGCCATAATTCTTAAGGGAATGGGTTTAGCTCAGGACCAGGTGCACCTTGCCTTTTTGCTATTTCCTCTATTCTTTTTGATCAATACACTTCTCGGTGGCCCCGTAGCCGAAGAATTGGGCTGGCGAGGGTATGCACAGGGGTTGTTACAACAAAAATACAATCCAAATATCTCAGGATTGCTTATTGGTTTTCTATGGAGTGTATGGCACCTACCATTAATGATTTTTTTGCCTAAAGCCACTGGTCATATGCCTTTCTGGGCCTACATACCCCTGATGACCGCTATGGGTGTAATTTTCTCGTGGCTGTATAACAGAACTAAAGGAAGTGTTTTATTGGCCATACTGCTTCACGGAGGCATGAATTTTGCACATGGTTTTCTCGGGGCAGATATTTTAAGCAATACTCATTTACTAATAATTCATGTGTCATTTGTTATCATTTTAGCAATCCTGCTGTCGGTAAATAATAGACAGTAAAAATTAAAAAACTGATGCCTATATCATTTAATGGGAGAAAAAACTCTCGGATAATATTCTGTAAATAGCCCGAAAGATCATACATATTTGTTTCAGCACATGAATTTTATGGTATAATACATCATGTTTTTTACTGTATCACATAACTTATACCTTTACAGGCAATTAGAATACTCGCATATGAAAACAAAATTCCTGATCGTAACACTAGCCTTATTCACCAGTACCGTTTTTGGGCAAAAAGCAGTAAATGAGAACTATAAGTTCCCTAAACGGGAATTAAAAGTAGCCATTGTCCCTTTGTTAAACGAATTATCAAGGTTTAACGATTCTATTTCCAATGATATTTTTAGAGATACCCTGTCGCTAAAATTTTTAAAAGTAGCAGCACTTAGAAATGCATTAAATGAAGAGTCCACAACTATTCTAAAAAAGATCGCTGCGGAAAAGTACAAAAAGAAGGCCCTCAAAAAAAATCCGAAACTTAACACTTTACTAAGTGATTCTGATCTGGAATACTTAAAAAAGAATTTTCAAAATGCAGATTTGCTATTATTTCCCATTATATTCGATGTTCACCAAACGGATGTAATGACTTTTGGGAGTGCCACCTTTAGGTTTTATGATCTGAATACAGGTGATTTTATTCATCAGTACGAAACACGCTTTAACATAGATACCATTGAATATGGTTCCCTACAAATGGTAACCGCTATGTTACTTTTAGAGGAGAAAGACTATTTAATAAACCAGGTAAAAAAACAGTGAAAATTACAGACCCGCCTATAGTAATAGAACACCACTTTCAGACATCAAAAGAAAAGCTGTGGCATGCCATTACAGAGCAGGGTCAAATGGTTCAATGGTTTTTTGACAATATAGAAGCATTTGAACCCGTAGTGGGTTTCAAAACTCATTTTGTAGTTAAGAACGAAGGCCGGATCTTTCCTCATCTTTGGAAAATAACCGAAGTTGAACCTTACAAAAAGATAACCTATAACTGGAAATATGAAGGGTATCCCGGAGATTCTGATCTAACCTTTGAATTGATCAAACAGAAAAACGGAACAAAACTCAGACTGACTCATCAAATATTAGAAAGCTTTCCGCAGAATATTCCCGAGTTCAAAAGAGAAAGCTGTCTAGGAGGGTGGCACTACTTTATTAAACAACGTTTGCATGATTATTTAAGTAATACAAAGTAAAAAAGATTCCACAACCATAGCCGCGATTTAGAACAGTAAGCGTTTACATAAATACGTCAAAATTACATTCCATATCACTACCTTTCCAGATATATGTATCGCAAGAGAAAATAGGTTCAATACATTGGCTCGATGCTTTGTTTAATACTTATAAAACTGATTACAGATATAATTAATTCTTCTTGACTATTGACACGATTATTTATGAGAAAGTTTACTTATGACGCGATTTTAAGTTTTGAAGTTGAATCGTCCTATACAAATCGCAAAACATATATCTTAGCTTCTTACAATACCTATCAACCCAAAAAAACCTGTTTGAATTGGTTGTGCAACTAATGTTCATGTCCCAATATTTTTTGTGTTGTTGAAAACTTAAAAAAGAAAGACATGGAATCAAAGATCACGAGTAAAGGTAAAGACCCTAAAGAGAAATTGGCAAGACAACACTTGCCACTGCTTCAAGAACCAGCCGTCTCAGTGGTATTTACCGCACCGGTTTTTATAACTAGAAAAAACATTTTGAAGAACATAGTCTGAAAGCACTTTTTTTTTACAACAAACTTCAAATGCTATAGCCATCAAACTCTTAAAAAAGAAATTTTTCCATAGCAGAATTTATTTAAATAATTTATAATCAAAAAATACGCACTTCAAAAATTTTAATCATAAGTAAGTACTCACAAAAAAAGAATTATGAAAAAAACAGCATTAATTACAGGGGCCAGTAGCGGAATTGGAAAAGAATTGGCCAATATACACGCTGAAAAAAAAGGCGATTTAATTTTGGTAGCACGACGTGAAGACAAATTGAATGCATTAAAAAAAGAGCTGGAAGATGCACATAATATAAATGTTCTGGTTATTCAAAAAGATTTAACCCTACCGGGAGCGTCTCAGGCGTTGTATGAACAAGTTAAAAAGGCGGGATTAAAAGTTGATTTTTTAATTAACAATGCCGGGTTTGGCGGTATAGGGAAGTTTAATGAACGCGTATTAGAACACGATGTATCTATGATCAATTTAAACATAGGCGCCTTAACATCTTTAACCCATTTGTTCTTGCAGGACTTCATTAAAAACAACGACGGGAAGATCCTTAATGTTTCATCAACCGCCAGCCTGATGCCTGGCCCCTTACAAGCAGTATATTTTGCTACAAAAGCGTATGTTACCTCTTTTAGTAATGCGCTTGCCGAAGAATTGTACCCTACAAACATTACAGTGACTAACTTAATGCCAGGTGCTACCGAAACGCAATTCGGTGCGGTATCCGGGATGGATAAAACCCGAATATTTCAAAAAACGGCCAGTGCAAGACGTGTGGCCCGGGATGGGTATGAGGGCATGCTTAGTGGAAAATTGGATGTTATTTCAGGTTTAACTTTTACTCAAAAAGTAATGACCTCCATGATTGCATTTACACCTAAAAAAATGATTTTGAAATACGTACGGAAAATGCAGGAAGTAAAATAAAAATCTGCCTTTTAGAATATAAAAACTCTGAGGAGGCAGATACTTTATATAAACATTATCTCATACATTTAATCTTTTTATAAAACAGAAATTTTTTAAAACATATGGAACCGGGATTGGTAATATCATTTTTAGGAGCATCGGTTATTCTTACATTAATGCCGGGGCCAGACAATATTTTTGTGTTAACAGAAAGCCTGACCAAAGGCCAGAGAAATGGTATTGCCATTTCTCTTGGATTAAGCCTCGGTGTCCTTATCCATACCTTTGCCGCTGCTACCGGGCTATCCATAATTATCCAAAAATCTGCCATCACATTTTCTGTTATCAAATACCTGGGGGCTGCATACCTCTTTTATCTAGCGTATCAGGCTTTTAGGGAAAATAAGCCGTTTATTAATTGGAGTACAAATACAACAGGAAAAGAAGATAAAAAGGTAATTGCTCTGGTAAAAAAAGGATTTTTAATGAATATTTTAAATCCTAAAGTTTCATTGTTTTTTATTGCCTTCCTACCCCAGTTTATTACCAAAAACGGAATGAATATTACTCTTCAAATGCTTGTTCTTGGAGCTATTTTTATGGTTCAGGCATTACTTATTTTTAGTGGTATCGCTATTTTATCAGGCAAATTAACCCGGTATGTTACCACCTCCCGTTTCTGGAATATCACCAAATGGAGTAAAATAACCGTATTATCTATTTTAGGGATAACTTTGGCACTGTCAAAAAAATAATAGCTAACACCGGGGTTTTTTCTACATTTATACACCTGTAACCGGCCAACTCATAAAAAAGGTGATTATGTTGTAAAATAGGCTTACCCGAACATGGCTTTGGCGCACACGTTGCGAACTGGCCTAAACTTCAGGAAACCAAAAAACGACAAAACCATCTTATTTCAAAAGTATTCTTGTAACAGGTTTCCAAAAGCCTAAATGTTTATCTACAAATAAAAACATAATGAAAGAAATCAAATATCCAAGATCATTTTCCCATATAGGAATTACTGTACCAGACATACACAAAGCTGTTATTTTCTACGAGGAAGTAATGGGGTGGTATGTTATTATGCCCCCTTCAAAAATTTTAAAAGAAAGAAATACCGCTATCGGACAGATGTGTATTGATGTATTTGGAGAGGATTGGGAAGAATTCGAGATTGCACACATGGCCACTTCAGATGGAATTGGCATTGAGTTATTTTCATTTCCGCATGGTCTTAAAGAAGCTCCGGAATTTAATCCTTTTAATACCGGCCTTTTTCACTTTTGTGTTCAGGACCCTGACATTGAAGCTTTGACCCAAAAAATAGTAGCGCATGGCGGGAAACAGCGAATGCCCATACGAGCATATTACCCCAATGAAAAGCCCTATAAAATGGTGTACGTTGAAGACCCTTTTGGAATTGTTTTCGAGATATACACTCACAGCTACGAATTAACCTATTCTTCGGGAGCCTATCAAAAGTAAAAATAGTATTGCACCCCGAAAAAGGAAAACTATATAGTTCCTTAAAATTATTCTATCCTCACACTGTAGTTTTTATCTTTCATTTTTTGTAAATGAATATTTTTTTATTTATATTAAGCTCATAACTAGTTAGTTTAAAGCAATGAGAAAGTTATTATACCATGTATTAGTGCTTAGTGCATTCATCTTATTATTTAATTGTTCTTCAAACTCTAATAATTCCGAGTCGTTAGAGCCATCTGCTTCTGATGAGCTTGTTACCACTTTGGAGAACCCATTTGACAATGAGATCTTTTATCTCACTTCGGGCGGGAACGAGGCCCGTGTAACCACCGAGGTACTAACTAAGGAGTGGAGAAAGTCTTTTAACCTGGAAGGATACGACTTCACCAACTTTAAGATCGTAGAAGATAAGGAGTTGTCTTCCAAAAGTTCAGAAAAAGCTTATTATATAAAAGCCAGGACCTCTGATGGTTCTGTGAGTGTTTCCCAATCCATCTCAAGAGATGCCAATGGTAAATTCTTTCTGGCAGGCAAAACCTGTAAATGCGAAACCCACAGTTGTAGCTGGTCTGGTTGTGATGCCAGTCAATCCGGAAGTACATGCAGATGCTCTCCCTGTAGTGGGGACTGTAAAAAAACTTCAGAGGATACTGAAGATGCAGGTATGTAAACCTGTCTGGGAATTTTTTCTGCTAAAATAACCGGGCTATTAATACTACTTACCTCAACCTGTTTTAATACATATCCTGTGTATGTATAGTGCTCTTCACCTTTAATGCGTTAAATATGAGTTAAAAACTTATTGTGTAACCCAGGTTACTGTACACCCCTATTTCATAGCGTAAATTTATGCTATTATTAAAAATGATAAATAAGCATTATATGACTATGGAAAATTCTAATGTAGTTACAGAGCAGGCAAACAGTATGCCAAGAATTGGAGATAATGCTCCGGATTTTGAAGCAGTAACCACCAAAGGAAAGATCAGGTTTTCTGATTTTGCAAACGATAAATGGGTAGTGATGTTTTCGCACCCGGCAGATTTTACGCCGGTCTGCACAACTGAAATGAGCGGTTTTGCCACCAGAAAAAATGAGTTTGATGCACTTAACACAGAGCTTCTGGGTCTTAGTATTGATAGCATTCATGCACATTTGGGATGGGTACAAAATGTAAGGGAAAATACAGGGGTTTATTTTGACTTTCCTATTATAGCCGACCTTGATATGAAAGTATCAAAGCTTTATGGAATGTTACAACCCAATGAGAGTGAAACTGCTGCGGTAAGGGCTGTATTCTTTATTGATCCCAAAAAGAAAATTCGTTTGATCATGTATTATCCGCTCAATGTTGGAAGAAATATGGATGAAATTCTAAGGGCCCTGGAGGCGTTGCAGACCTCAGATACTCATGGAGTTGCTATGCCTTTGGACTGGAAAAAGGGAGATAAAGCAATCGTACCTCCTCCAAAAACACTGGATGAGTTAGATCAAAGGCTGGAAGACGATTCTGTTGAAAAGGTGACCTGGTACTTAGCTAAAAAGAAAATCTAAGAAATAAAAGTCAGGCTGTTTTTTGAATAAACAGCCTGACTTATTTTTTATGATCAGAATATGTGTTTAATTATTATTGGCAATATTGAAGACCCCTAAAATATCTGCGCCGGTTATTTCAAAAGCTTTTTCAACAGTGCCCGTAATAGTATGGTATCTGTAATAGGCATTTTCTGTAGTAGTTGCTACGGGGAAAAACGCATTGTCACCATCAAAAAATATTTGGCCTCCCGAAAACACCCCTACGGGGGGAATACCTCCAATAGGTTCTACCGTAAAAGCATTTAAATCCAGTACACACCAGCGAGCAGATTCGGCTGAAAATAAAATACCTAGTAATTGCTGTTGTTGTAATGGTGTAAGGTTTGCCAGATTCCCTCCTACACTGAGCACAATATCAATGGCCTCCTGAGGGGTTTCGGCATTTACTTTGGCAATTGCTTTGCCATTAGACAAAACATAAAAGTTATTAAATGTTGGTAAAAATACATTAAAAGGGTTCAATACACGTGCGGGTTCAAAAACATATGCAGGGTCAATTTCATTACTGCCAACGGGTATTTTGTTTACTCTGGCCCAAATTTGCCCTCCTGTATAATTCCCTGCATCGGCAACATATAAATTACCCGATTCATCTACGAGCCGTTGTCCAAAATTATTGAAGGTGATAATCTCACTTACCCCATTGCCGTCACGTTGGGTATCTCCTACAAAAGTACCTGTAGCCAGATTAGCCTGATGAAGGATAAAAGATGTAAAGCTTTCGCCAGTGGTATTACCTCTTATAGGAGCAAAAACATCATCACCTCTAAAGATAAAGCGCTGGTAGCGCTGGGCTATATCATTGGGGACAAAGCCTTCACGCATATCTATCCCTCCGGTTATCTGTAATGTGGTAGGGTTGAACACGGTTATATTATCAGATGTGGCTCTATCCTGAAATACCCCAAAATCTGCATCTCTCACATCTATTCTGAATGAACCGGGATTTAATGTAGGAAGTGTTCCTATTTCAAATAGATCTCCATTTTCACTGACCACATATTTTGAAAATCCCGGAGATTCATCGGGTCTGGGCAAAAAGATAGCGTGGTCATATATGGAGTTTGGAAAAAACCGGGGGAAATCGGTACCATCTGATATATCAATGATGCCCGAAGGTAATTGCTCATAATACTTAACCAGTGCCGTATTAGATGCTGTGGTGCCTACCACAACAAATCCTGATGTTTTTATATTACTCGCATCACCAAGTTCGGCTAAGTCGTTAAGTCCGTCATCACAGGATATATAAACAGATGCGAATACAAATACTAAAAAAACAAATTTTGAATGTTTGATTATACTTTCCATTATTTTATGTATCAATATATCATTGTAGTGAATAGCTAATTTTAAAAGCATAGTTAATACCGGGCCTGGGAATTCTAAAATTATCAAAAACTTCTTCATTAAATATATTCTGAACTGCCAGGGAGAATACCAGGTTTTGTTTAGGCAATACATAGGAGATGTTGGCATTATTCAAATGTTGCCTGGGTACTACAAAAGCAGGATTGGCGGTATCTAAATCTATCACTTCATTAACGCTAAACCTGTCAACAAACAGATAGTTCCAGGCCAGTTCCAGCCGGTTTTCGCTTCTAAATATGTTTTCTAAAGTGTAATTGGCAGAAAGGTTAAAAAACAGATTGGGGATATTGGGTACTGCCGAACCCTCGGAGCCTCCTGAAGAAGTAACCTCATCAGACTCTCCAAACTCTATTTGTTGATAGGTAAAGCTGCCGTTAAGGCCCAGGTTTGAAAAGGGTCGATATCTGGTGCCCAATTCTATTCCGGCACTCTGAACATTGGCTTCATTAATGAACTGTGAGTTTTCAGGGCCAAATGGTACAGGTCTTATCAGGTTTTCCTGATCTCTTACAAAACCACTTACATCTATAGATAGGAATTTGTTATTGGCCATATTTTTTTCATATCGCATACCTAAATTGATATTGTTACTTTGCTCCGGACGTAATTCAAAATTAGGCACTATGGCTGCAAGATCTCCAAATACTTCGTTTTGCGTTGGTAAACGTAAGGTGCGCTCATAACTGGACCTTAAAAAAAACACGGGTGTGATCTGATATTTTATACCAAAACCATACCCGTTATTATTATCTTTTACAGTGCGTAGAGGGATCTCGGTAATACCCGTTCTGGTAAATTCAATAGATCGTGCATTGTAATCATAGTTTTTGTAAAAAGCAATGGTTGTAAGTTTATTTTCAAAAAAAGTAGCATTCAACTCGGCACCAAAAACATTAGATCTCAGTTTGGATGGTATGGTATTAGGATCTATTTCCTCTCCATCAATTTCTATTCTTGGCCCGATGGGGTCTTCACCTTCAATTTCTAATCCATAATTAAACTCTGATAAAATTATATTGAGATTATCTGTAATATCATATTGCAGGGTTAATCTGTGTGCAGCACCTGTATTATCACCTTCTCTGGCAATTGGAATACCAAAAATCTCTGAGCCTCTTTCATTTTCTGTTACCAGTTGCTCCCCCCGCCAATTGTAAAACACTTTTGTACTATCGTTAGTTTTATCGGTAGATTGGGAGAACAAACCTGAATATCTAAACTTTAATTTGTTTTTAAGGAATGACTTTTTATAATCAATTCTTTGTACTGCCACAGTGGCTTCTGTTTCTGCTTCGCCAACCGCAAGTCCGGTAATAAACGTGCCTTGCTGTATTTGATTATCTCTTCTGGAGAACATGGCTGATATTTCTAATTCGTCTGCCCAGCTTATATCATGGAAGTTAACCGAGCCCTCTACCAAAGATGAGCGAAACCGGTCGTGAAATCGCCGGGCATCAATACGCTCTTCGGTTATACTCTCAACCGTACCGTCTTCCCTTAAGTTTTCAACTATGTTGGGAATATCCCTCATTTTATAGTCATTGTCTGTATAGTTAACAAACGATAAAATAGAGACTGATATATTATCGTTGAAATTATGACTCCCGTTCAATGAAAACCGATGTGTATTAAAAGATCCCACAGAGTAGGTTGCTCTCAAAAAATCGGATCTCTGTTCTACAGGCACCAGGTTTAAACCACCCCCCAAAGCATCGGTACCAATATCTACAGGCATAATACCTTTATATACATCTACGCGACTAAGTGCATCTACGGGTATAAAATTTAACTGTAAGGCACCTCCGTATAATTCAATAGGCATACCGTCATAATACGTTCGTACGGCCTGCCCTGTTAAACCATTTAAGTTAATGTTTAAGTTACTACCCAAACCACCACTTTGCCGCACCACAACACCTGTTGATTGTTTGAGTACATCTTCTACTCCCAGGGCCTGATCTTTAAACTTTTTTACGTTCAAAGAGCTTATGGTTACCGCCTCTTCCGTGAGTTTTGTGCTTTCTGTTTTTTTGGTAATGGTTACCTCTTCGAGGTTTTCGGCACTTTCTGAAAGTGTAAAATTAACGATCATATCTTTGGAGATCGCTATCGTTTTACTTTGATCACTAAAACCTATTAAACTCACTGTTATTTTGTAGTCTCCTTGGGGAATGTTTTTTATGATATACCTTCCTTTTTCATCTGTTATACTGTATTTAGTTTTGGTTATGACCACATTGGCATACGATACCGGCTGGCCACTTTCATTCTTTACGGTACCCGAAAGGTTAAATACGTTCTGAGCCATAAGGCACGTTGGAAAGGCCATTATAGAAAACAATAAGTATTTCATGAGTGAATCTAGTCTTAATTTTACACTACAAATGTAATCCATTATTTTTATTTATTCTAAATAAAAATAATGGATCTTAAATTAGTTTAAAAAAAGTGCAGAATGTCAGCTCCTATTTTTTTACCATTTTACTTTACAATACCCGTTTCTACTTTGGGAGAAGATCCTGCCTTACTCTCTTGAACTATTTTTGAGGAGATCCTTTTTTTGGATAAAGGCTTTTTATGTAGGTAATACCTGCAGATCAATAATCCTGAAATTCCAATAACAATCCAGGTCAGATCTACGCTAAACACATAATACTGCTCGTTAACCAGTGTTTTCCATATCCAATCGCCGGTGATGATACCATTGACCACTGGAATAAACAAACCCAGAATGCTTCCGGTTAACAGGTAGTTCCTGTTTAGCTTTCGGTAATCATTCCAAAATAAACCTGTTATGGTAAGAAGAGACCATCCTAAGAAGAAAGCAGCATCTACGTAAAAAGTGCGATCTACTGTTTCCATAGGCACCAGTTTATTGGCAATAAATATAAGAGCGATTGCAGGGAACATAGATAGTGTTATAGCCAAATAAAATTTTGTGACCCTATGATGAAACCTGCGTTGCTTATCGGTATATTTTTTATTGTCCCGGGCCGTACGCCAAATCATTACTCCGCTTATAATGATATAACAGGTTATCATAGCCAGAATAAAGTAAATAATCTTCAAAAAGAGGCCCCCAAAAGTTGCATAATGTAATTTTATCAAAACAGCTAAGGTACCCAGTGAATACGGTTTTGTTTCCGGGTGAACAGCATTTATGAGTGACCCGTCTTTAAGGCTGTACACAAAAGTTCCATCACTTCCCAGACCTTTGTGGTCTCCTACAACTGCAGTAAGGGTACCATCTTCTTTTTGATAGTTTCTTGAATATAAATAGCTGACCTCAAATTTTGGATTTTCGTTACTCACTTTAGCGTAAACACTATTAAATGATATACTATTATCAATGCCTTTGGCATTTTCATCATATTTCATGGCTGCATCCGGTCTGATAACTTTTATCACTTCATCAGTATCACCGTCATATACCAGAAAAGCAGTAGGAGCAAGAAGTAAGATTGACAATCCGAGTAACGCCCCGGTTATGGCATAAATAATCTGGAAAGGCAAGGTGATAACCCCCAGTGAAATATGCCCGTTTACCCATATTTGTTTCCACTTTCCTTTAATAGTAAATGCATAAAACTTACTTACAATGTTTTTCCAATGGGTTAAAACACCTGTAAATACGGCAAATAAAAAAAAGAATGCTACCAGCCCGGAAAGATATATGCCAAATGTTGGTATTTGCTTAAAATAATGCAGTTCATAAATGGTTTGCGACATATGCGTTAATGGCTCAGCCCGGGTATGAAGCGCTTTGGTCACAGGATTTATATAGGCTGTAAACCTTTCTGCCTGATCGTTTTTGGTTTTTAAGGACCCATAAAACGTTATTAAAGGTTTAATTTCCGTAGGAGGCCTGATCCCAAACTGCTGAGAGGTATCGAAATCCGGAATTTCCTTTTTTACAAGCTCTACAATACCATCATAATTCACGGTTGCAGGATTCACAGCCTCTACTCTTGCCGTTGGGTTTTCCCATTGATACAACTCATCCATGAATAAAGCCACTGCACCGGCATAAAAAATAACAAACAATGCAAAACTAATTACAATACCAGATACCGTATGCGTATGGAATATGATATTATGTAACCTTGGTTTCAGTGCTTTTAATTTCATTGCGACACCTGTTATTTAAACATAAAAATGATGACTCCAAAAAGCAGGGCTAGCAATAGGTACATACCCCAAACTTTCCAACCGTTTTTTGCTAAAAAAGCAACGATCATTAAAATGGCCCATAAAATAAAAGAGGTATAGGCTGTAGTAATTATTAATCCCCCCCTTTCTTCAAGTAAAACACCTATAGCATTGTGAAAAAAGATCGTAACCACAAAGCCTCCTAAAATTCCGGCAGAAATTTTTAAGAATCGCTGGAATGGTGCTGATAAGTGTTTTTTATTAGCCGGCATTTAAAATATATTTTCAATAATTACCATAAGAATACTTAATCCACAAAGAATATAGGCAATCCTTTTATTTAAAGGCAATATCACAATGGTTAGGGAAAGACCAAACATTAATACCATTAGAAAGGTAACCAAACCGGTCCAAAACCCTAATTGTAAGGTTAACAAGATGATGGAAATAATGAAAAATACATAGGCCATTAATCTTATATATTTTTTTTTGAGAGGTACCTTTACTCTCTGGCGTGATAAAAATAACGGGCTATACTTTGACTTACTGTAAAGAAGTAAACAACCGAAAAGGACTAAAATAATTGCCATAAACTTTTGTAAACATTTAAAAACAAATGTACATTTTTATTCTTATTTAGAACAAATAAAAATAAAATTATAGAGCCATAGTGGTATATTGGGTAACAAAAAAAATTTGGAGAAGGCAGTTTTGGTAAAAGGATTTTTGATTCCTGGCCGAAAAGCCGGTAAAATGTTTTGTAAAAGCATGAGATCTTAACAGTTCTTAAAACGATGCACTTCTACTAAAACTTACCAAGATCCTGAAAATTATTAAAGGACCAGGTTATACATAAGAACTCGATTTTTCATTAGTAAAACTACTAAAGGACGGGATCGCTAGAAAATCGAAATATGATTCTTTCTGTATCTATAAGAGTTAAAGACTCTTCAGCGTTTCATTACTGCCGGAAACTACGAAGGCGTAAACTATTAAATTGATATACTTTAGGGAGGTAAAAACGAAAGTATTAGAGGAAATACCGTCTATATTACAAATATGAGATTAAAACTAATCTGCACTAACCACCGCATATTGATGAATATGTTGGGTAAAATTATTAGATTTCACTTATTGAGAATCTTAGGGTTTGGAAAGATCGTATGAGTAACATAAGCTGTAATACACTAATAAAAGTTTGCATCCGGAAAACACCTTAAATTCTAGACTTCACAGGTTTTAGGTATTACCAAAAGCTGGATTCACAAAATCACTTGGTTTTAAATAATACGTTTTGCTTCATGCTTACATATTATGTTTTGGGCCTAATAAGGATTAAACCCAAAACATAACTTCTTTCTTTTTGGTTTATTTCATCTTTAAAATGAATAAAAAAAGTATCACGGTTATAGAGGCCGAAAGAAAAAAAGTAGTTGAACTGAAAGTGCCAGTCAACCAATTATGTGCTAGTTTGCCCATAAGTTTCATAGGATGGTTGCCATAATAATTATATTGGTATTTTTCAATCATTCGATATCTATACAGCCCCCGAATGCTTCCTATTATAAAGTGGATGCATAATAACAATATAATTATGGATTCTGTATTTAAATACCAAAATATTACCATTATTTGTTTTTTATAGCAGCGCCTACTCCAATAAAAGGAATTGCCCCCGCCCCTGTTACCTCAGGTAGGATACCGTTCCATTTTTCTATGGCCTTAAGGTTCGCCTCTATCTTTCTGAGTTCAATAAGGTCTGGTGAAATATTCATTTTTTGTAACCGTAGTGCCTCAGCTTCGGCTGTTGCGGCTGCAATGGTTTGTTGGGCTTCAACCTTTATCCTGTCTAGGTCCCTTTTTGCTTTAAGTGCATTTTGTTCGGCTGTTTGCTTAGCTTCAATGGCGTCTGTAAAGGTTTGGGAAAAACTAAATGAGATAATCGAAAAAGCATCTACTGCTATGTTCGATGCAAGTAATCTTGATGTAAGTGCTTGTTGCATTTCGGTACTAACCGCCGGTCTTTTGGTAATCAACTCTTCGGCCGTATATCTGGCCGATACGGCTTTCATTACCTCTTGTATAGCAGGGTCAATAATACGCTCCTTAAATTCAACCCCAATAGTTTGATAAACCAAATTGGCTTTATCGGGTATGATATGATAGTTAAGAGCTACAGATAAATCTACATCCTGCAAATCGGAAGATGAAGAGGCCGCATCTGTCATGGCCTTTTGAATTTTTACATCCATTAGAATGACGCTTTGCACTATGGGTATTTTGAAATGGATCCCTTCATTCAACACATTGTCCTGTACGGCACCAAAATTCTGGACAACGCCTCGCTCACCTGCACCAATTTGAACCCATGGTTTAAAAGCAAACACCAGTACTACCAGTATAGTAATAATAATAAGATTTCTCCAAGGACCTTTTTTAAATACGTTTTTCACCTCAGTCATAGGGTCATTATTCATAGTAATATAGTAATTAAGTTTAATCATAAAGATAGGATTTCCTATGTATGGGTATATTATATTAATTCGTGCCAATCTTACATAAATCACATATTGTTTAATAGAGATATAATATCTTTTGGTTTAGGCCCTTTAAGTTTAAAGTTTAGTGTTTGGAAAAAGTAATTCTGAGAGAAAAGAAAACACAGGGCCTTTGGCCTCTGGCGAAAGGCTATTCTTAATCTAAAAGGCTTTCTGAGCCATTAGCAAGGGGTTTTTAAGAAAGGTAACTACTATATGACATTCTGGATTTTAGAAGGATATTAGCTGCAGATGGGCAGCGTGATATCGCTTATCATAAAATAACTTGTATTGCTTATTTTATCTGTCTTAGCGTTATGTTAAACTTACCCTGGTCACGTAATGCTTTAACTATCTTTACTTCTTATTATATATGTATATAAGGAGGCGTATTGCTCCCATCACATATAGTTAAATTGAGAAGGAATTATGAAACAGACAAAGAAGGTATCTGAAGACAAAAACCCCAGCATTGGCAGGTCATCAACCCGTCATGAAAGTTGGAAAAATCACAGAAGGCATACCGCACCAATGCTAATGCGGTTTTCTTAAGGATAATTAATTTTAAAGAGGGCTTTTGCCCTCTTTTTGTTTCATAATATAAGATAATTATATCGAGCAAGTGCCTTTTGGTTCTAGCAGGAAAACCAATCTAAAGGTATTGTAGGCAGTAATCAAGCTCTTACTTTTCGTTCTATGTGTTGGCACCTCTAAATTATGGGCCCATATATGGCATATTCCTTTTCTTTTTCAATGGCCCAAATAACGTTGCCGTAATCAAAATGCCAATACTCCTTCAAATCACAAACAAAATCTTCATCTTCAAACAGACTGATTAGGAGTGCCCTGTTTTTTTTCACTTCAGGGCTAAGATCTGGATAGTAAGGATAGCATTTTTTTGAAAGATAAATTTCCAAACCATTATTAGTTCCAAAATCCATGACACTATTTTCAAATTTGTCATAGATCAAAGCATCTACGGCGCCACCTGTAGCATGCATAGACATTGTTGGAGGGGCAATAAAATAGCTTATTATGTCTTTGATCTCAATGTTAGATTTTTCGGGATGTTTTTTCTGGAAGTATATAAATTTAGAATCCCATAAAAGTTTTTGATGTTCATAAGACCTCCAGGCAGAACGAATAATCAAAATTTTATTTTGTCTATTCAATTGTTTACTGATTCGGCCTATTTTTATCAGTATGTCTTCTCTAACGAGATACTTATAGTCTTTTGATATTGAAGGTTCAAAGATCAAATTAAAATTTGTATCCATCAAACTCACTAATGGTGAATGGTTTTCCCGAACCCAAATGGAAGGCACTAAAAGTTTATTCTGAAGGTCTTTTGTTTCAACCGCCTTACAATACGCTTGTATATTCATGAAAATTGATGATATTTTTAGAGATATTTCTTGAGTGTAAAGCTTTTGACAAGGCACTATAGTTTAGATGGAATGCTACGGCATCTCCCAGTTTTAATTTTGCCCTGGTATTGTCTATCACGACATGATCACTACTGGCACCTAAAATGGTCATTTTTTGTTTTGGGATAATTCCTGAAACAGCAACGTCTTGCATTCCAATCGCAAGAATGGCTCTATCCATAAATCCTTTATTCTTAAACCTGGGAATATCACCGCTGGCATTTTGATATACTTTCCCATAGGGTTGTGACGGTTTTCGTTTGGCTTCAATAACCTCAGCCAGTAAGGTAAAATTATCCGTAAAAAGTCCGGGTATAGGTTTTCTACAAAGTGCTTCTCTACCTAAAAAAATAGATTCACCCAATCGCAGGTTATTTATTCTACCCACATCTTTTGAAGATGTGAACCAGTTGTAATTTGCAGAATTTCCACCAGACACTATTTCCAGGGTAATTTTGAATTTTTCTTCCAAGCGGATGGCTATTGAAGACAACTCGTTCATTTTTTGAACGTCGGGGCTTATTCCGCCAAAGCATGCGAGGTTTGTTCCTATACCTAACAAGGTTAGACCTTCCAGGTTTAGCACCTGCTTTACAAGTGTATTCATTTCCGAGGGCATAACCCCCTCTCGCAGGTCACCAAGCTCTACCATTAAGATAACCTTATGTATTACATGGTTTCTTAAAGCACATTCCGAAAGCTTTTTTAGAACTATTAATTCGGAATTTAAACTTATGTGCGTATGAATAATAACGTCTTCCACCTGGCTGAGCGCAGGTGTTCTAAGCAACAGGTATTGTGCCCGGATACCCGCTTTTCGGATTTTTATGATATTCAAAATGCTAGAATCTGCAAGAATTTCAATACCATTTTTAACTAAGACGTCGGCAATTACGGGGTCGCCCCCAACCACTTTGGTTACCCCAATTATGTTTATGCCTTTAGAGGCATACAGTTTTTTTAATTGTTGTACGTTGTGCCCAATCTTTTCTAAATCAATATCAATTCTGGGGAGGTTCAAACCAACACCGGCTCTCTTTTTAGTTCTGGAAATGTTTTGATCAACTCTTTTACCAGTTTATCACATCCATGCAGGAGCACATCGGTAACAGGCAGGTTATATTCTGATTCGTACTGATTTATTGTACGGTTCACTTCAACGTGGGTCATGTTTTCATGATTAATGGTAATCGCAATAACCGTTGATTTGGAGAATACCTCTATCATTTCAATCTCGTCTGCCAGATCTAACATTGAGATTTTGGGGAAGTCGCAGTAACTTTTTCGTTTTGGAGGGTGTTGTATGATAATTGCATCTGGCATTGAACCACGTAGAATAGCACTTGAAGATGTAAATGCAGGATGGCTTAAAGCTCCCTGACCTTCAACTACAATGATATCTGGTTGTTCCTGCTCATAAGCATTTAGGATGGCATTTTCAACTTCACCGGTGGCAAACCCTGATGTTAATACATCTATGGCCACTCCGTATTTGGAGCCTTGGAGCAAGCCTGTTTGACCAGTGGTCACAAATACGGCCTTCAGATCTTTATCCAGTAATGCCTGTACTAAGAATAATGCGGTAGTTCTTTTGCCAACGGCGCAATCGGTACCCATTATTGCGATTACCGGAACTTTTACATTTCGTATGCGTCCTGAAAAATTATGGAGATTTTTACGTGCTGGAGGTTTTCTTACGTCTTTTATAGTTACACCATATTTAAGCGCCATATTGGTATATTGAATGTTGTCGTTAAAAAACTCAGGAAGACCATTAATAATGTTCATCCCACTTTTCATAGCGGTAAAAATAATTTTTTGTTGTTCATTGTTTAAAAACGAATCTAGCGGGGCAATACCATAGATGAAGTATTCAGGAACAGTATCTAATGTTTCTAAAGCATGCGCTATACTTTCGAAAATAGGGATTCCATTTCTTACACCATCAAGATGTTGACCCGCGTCTTGACCTTTCTTAGAGCTATCTACAATTCCAACAATGGTGTACCTTTCCGATTGCCGAATAAGCCCATTAGCTACTTTGCCATCTACATTACCAAATTCGTTCTCGCAATAAACTAATGTATTTGCTTTCATAAGTTTTTGTCTTAAGTTTTCTGAATTAATGAGGTGTCATCGCAATATTTTAATTCTTTATCAAAATACACCATTTCATTTGCCAAAGGATCATTTTGAATCTTGCAGTAATACACTTTGCGAGTGTATAATCGTACAACCAGAGATACCGAAGGCCTTACTCTAGCACAAACAACATCTCCTATTTTGAACCTGTTTTTCATTTTATTCTTTTCCATAAGGTACAGGGTATTTTAGTATTAGAAAGAATGGCTTATTCACTTTTTATAGTGGTGCAGATCATTTTGAATTTATGATTTGCTTCAATGGAGCTTTTAGCATGTCCCGGTATTAATATGGAATCTCCCTTTTGCATAAAAGAAGAGTTATTATTGATAACAACTTCTGCTTTACCCTCGATTATGTAAATAAATCTCAAAAAAGGAGATTTCTCATACGATTGCACTTTGCCATAATCAAATACAAAGACCTGTATCATACAGTTGTTCTCGACTTTTATATTTTTTACCATTATTGCATTAGAACTATAATCTAGTGCATCTGTCAAGTTAAACGTTTTGGCTTCTTCAAATTCACCTTGTTGCATTGTAATGTTTTAAGGTTAGTTCTCTTATTCCGACCTGTTTTTGGCGTCTCGTTTCGCTTTTTTCGCAGCTTTCTTCTCTTTAGGGGTACTAGAGGGCGGGGTTTTTCCTGATTTCGGTTTTCCTTCTTTTTCTTTTGACATAATTTAAGTTTTATTAATTTATTGCAAGGAAATAGCAAGCACCAAGATTGTTTACTAAAAGCACAAAACCAATAGTTACTATGAGACTAACCCATTTGCTTTTCATGAAAAAAGAGCAGTGTTTTTTAGTTCCTGCTCTTTTTTGGGCCTCTAAATAATTTAAAAGCCCTTATCAATAAACAAAATTAAGTTCTCTTTCACTTTACATTTTGAATACCCAGTGTTTGATGTTACCTAAAGTTATTTTTTGATTCTGATCAAATGGAATCTTAGTTTTTTCTGTAATTCATTCTCCCTTATAGTTTGTGGGTTTCCACTATCAAATATGGGTCTAAAGGCATCTATTATTTCTTTTAGAATACTATAAACCAAATTGTTCTTCTTAAATAAGTCCATGCGTTGGGTGTTTTGAATACTATTGATTAGAGTCACAACAGAACACAAAGGTGCGACACAACTACTGGAATTTTGCTATATAAATATCGGTAAACCTTACATATATCACAGGTTCTCCAAATTTAGCTGTCTTTTTTTCTTCATCTTTTTAAAAAAAGAAGGTGTGAGACCTGTAACTTTTTTAAATTGGTTTGACAAATGGGATGGACTGCTGTAGTGAAGCTTATGGGAGATCTCAGTTAGATTGAGTTCGTCATATAGCAACAATTCTTTTACTTTTTCAATTTTATGCTTGATGATATAATGTTGTATGGTGATTCCCTTCACTTCGGAAAATGTGTTAGACAAATACATATAATCGTATCCCAGTTTCTCGCTTAAATATCCAGAATAATTAGTTTTTGGGATCTCATCAGTATGATGAATCATTTCTATAATAGCTATTTTAATTCGTTCAATTAGGATACTTTTCGTATCATCTAGCAACTCAAGCCCTGATTTAAGAAGGTTTTCCTGAAAAAGAGTTCGTTTGTTTATTGAGATTTCTTTTGGAATTTCAACTACTCCAAGATCCATAGTGGTATAGGTTATGTGCAATTTTTCGAGTTCTTCCTCTACCAGCATTTTACAGCGTTGACTAACCATATATTTAATGTATAATTTCATGTATTAAGTTTAATATCCTGGTAGATATTCAAGCCAGTGCTCATAAAAAATAATGATCCTTTATATCCTAAACACCTGATAGTTAAAAAAGTTTTTCTATTTTAATTAGTAAATTCTGCAATACTATGCTTCCTGTTTATTAGGCCAAAAGAGGTGCTTTTTTCAATAATTCATTTCTGTAGGGTCATAGACAATATGATCTCAAAACATACGCATTGGCTCTTACCTTTTAATCCGTTTATCCGGAACATCTTTTTGTTAAGTCTTTAAGATATCAAATAGATTTTTGTTCCCTGTTTATTTCCAATATACCTTTTTATCCCCAACAATCCAATTTATCTTAAAGATTAAGATTGCTCATATATAATTGAATTTAAAACCAGATTTGCCGTACTAAACATAAAACCTGCCTGGAAGGCTAACCATTAATCTCAAATCACTTGTAAACTGCATGTGTTTACAATTACTCCAAAATTTCCTGACTAGATATCTATTTCACGTTCTAAGTACAACAAAAACCATAGATTTTATAAATCTTGTTTAGAAAAGAAAAAACAATGCAAGAATGTATTAATTAAAGGCCTTTCGTAAGCAAAAACCCATAAATGAAAATTATATATAAAGATCTCGATTTAAAAAAATATACTTTTAAAATAAAAAAACAGTTACGCTATCGTGACTACCTTTTTTTAAGCCCCCTCTTGGGTTCGAACCAGCCCCCCCCTCTGATTAACGGTACTCAAAAGTGTAGTTTAAAAAATGTAGATTCTTGTAAATTAGTAGATTATGAAAAATAAATATTTTGAAGAAGGTGTATGAACTCCTGGTTTATTTCCTGATCTTAGTTTTAGGATCTTGACCACTTGGGTCTCAGAAAATCAACTTCTCTTTACGTCTTTAAATTTACAGTTCATATTCACGTTTTTAACCGTAGCGGTTTTTAGGGATACTTATACACTTTATAAAAGCGCACCACAGGAAATTTCAATCTGATGGATAGAGAAGATCACTAACTTGTCCGATCGATGTGCCATTCCTTTCAGTAGTTTCAGCACCTTTGTTTTTGTGGTAGTTTTTACTGCTGGCATTTTATACAAGTAAAAAACGGGTCGTCTGACCCGTTTTTTGATTTTTTTTTTCCCTGGGAATATTAGCGAACATCAAAAGATAATGACAATGATCAGCCCATTTGAACAAACAATGATAATTATAATTCTAAACCTTTTACCATCTCTCAGTTCACCTTCAAACCGATATACAGGCTCGTTCTCAAATCTATGCGCAACTTCAATAACTTCTCCGTCTCTCATTCTGTGCTGTGCGTATCCAACTCCACTAAACAATTCTCTTTCAATAGAGTAATTTGCGATATCTTGTTCTCTCATGCCAGTTCTGGCAAGAAATGTGTCAAGATTTGGTTCTCTTATTCCATTTGGGTCCATAGGAAATTCATCGGCTCTAACTACCCCATACTTTTCATGATAATCAAGTCTGATCTCCTGATCTCCTATTAGTACCCTGTCATCCTGGATCACGAAGTCACTAGATTGCGTTGCACTGTGGATCTGGGACTCTCTGACGATGTCATCAAGATTTACTTTTTCGTTGAGAAGTTGCTCTGTGTTCATGTCGTCATAGACCGTGGTCTGTTCGTTTTGGCAAGCTGTAAATATCAATGAAGTGATAGCCAGCACCATTAATAATTGGATTTTTTTCATAATATTAAAGATTTTTGATTTCTTTAAAATTACGTAAAATTTTGTTAAAAAAATAAGAAAAAACTTATTAATTTAAAGTTAATGCGTATTTTACTAAGATCATATTTGTATTTAATCAAGGTAATGGGGTAAACTGGCGCTTTTAAAAAAGGGATGGAAAAAGATACTGTAAATCAATGAATTAGACAGAAATACCCG
This sequence comes from Ascidiimonas aurantiaca, assembly GCF_037646345.1. Classification (NCBI taxonomy): domain Bacteria; kingdom Pseudomonadati; phylum Bacteroidota; class Flavobacteriia; order Flavobacteriales; family Flavobacteriaceae; genus Ascidiimonas; species Ascidiimonas aurantiaca. Next base: position 54,408 of record NZ_JBBEWR010000016.1, read on the forward strand.
AAACTCAAGTTTGGCATTTCATTTCTTCACCCTGTGTACAAACTCTGCAAGACGTTTCCTGCCAACACTCAAAAAAGATCGTTGATCTGATATTCACTTAAAAACTAGTTTCTTAAAAATCATGTTGTATGCAACTGTTAAAAATACACAGGCTAACTTCTGGTAGCAGAACGAAAAAAGGCTTCAAAGAAATAATTTCTTTGAAGCCTTTTGTTTTAATTTGCTCCCCCTCTTGGGCTCGAACCAAGGACCCTCTGATTAACAGTCAGATGCTCTAACCAACTGAGCTAAGGAGGAAGGTATTATCCTTTTTTGCGGATGCAAATATAGAGGCTTTTTTTAATTATCACAAACAAAAAATCTATTTTTATTTATCAAAAAGCCAGCGGTAAATATCGTTACCATTGGCAAATAACAACAGGGCAATTAAAATGAAAAACCCTATCATTTGGGCATACTCCAAAAATTTATCACTTGGTTTTCTCCCGGTTACGATCTCATACAACAGGAAGGCTACATGTCCGCCGTCCAAAGCCGGGATGGGTAATATATTCATAAATGCAAGAATAATGGAAATAAGCGCCGTAGATGCCCAAAACCCCTGCCAGTCCCAGGTACTGGGAAACAGTTTGGCAATAGTACCAAAGCCTCCTACCTGTGTAGCTCCCTGTTTGGTGAAAATATATTTAAACTGCACAACATAATCATGTAGGGTCCAATAGCCAAAGCTAAAGCCTTTGGTAATAGCCTCTCCTAAAGAAAAAGAGAGTTTATTGGGGTTCACTTCTTTAAACAGCATAGAGTTAATTCCCAGTTTACCTTCGGCATCCGGAGTGATCTTAAGCGTATCGATCACGCCATTACGGCTATATAGAAGTGTGGACGGCTGCGGATCGGGACCCTTATAAAGATTCGCGCCAATTTCGTCAAAAAAACTTACTTCTTTTCCGTTCACGGCTACAATACGATCTCCTTTTTGTAATCCTGAAGTTTCTGCGGGGTAGCCTGAAAATATGCTATCCAGTACAGCGTCTCTTCTGGGGCTAAAAGGTATGCGTAACCCGCTTTTAAAAATAAAGTCGCCAATAGTATCAGGAAGCTTCAATGTTTCGGTCATACCATCCTGATGTCTTACCGATACTTCGGAAACATCCCGAACCAGCAGATAGCGGTTAAATTCCAGTGCATTGTCCAGTTCTTTACCATTTACGGCCAGTATTTGGTCTCCATTACGGAAACCAAACTGTTTCATAGGCTCGGCTACTTCAAAACCATGTGGCATTTGTTCGGGCTTTAATTCTTCCTGCCCCCATACAAAAAGGATCATCATATAGATAACAAATCCTACAATAAGATTTACCGTAACCCCTCCCAACATAATAATAAGTCGTTGCCATGCCGGTTTGGAACGAAACTCCCAGGGCTTTGGTTCCTGCGCCATTTGTTCGGTATCCATACTCTCATCGATCATACCTGAAATTTTTACATAGCCGCCCAAAGGCAGCCAGCCAATTCCATATACGGTATCTCCAATTTTCTTTTTGAAAAGCGCAAACTTTACATCAAAAAACAGAAAAAACTTTTCTACGCGGGTCTTAAACAGTTTTGCAGGGATAAAATGACCCAGTTCATGCAGAACAATTAATATGGATAAGCTTAATAAAAGCTGGATAGTCTTAACCAAAAAAGGACTCATACGTTGTTAGTCTAAGATTTAAAAACACGCAAAAGTACGGTTTTCCTGCTAGTTAATAAAATTGATGTGATGGGTTCCTTTTTTTAAGAAGCTTTTATGAAACAAAGTGGTGGTAATGATTTTAAAAGGGGGTTGAAATACCTAATTTTGTATTCTTAATTTCTTTGCAATGCTTGCTTTCTTTAAACAATTTAAATTTTTGGGCATTACGCTTCTCATTATCTCTGCGGTAATCATTGCCCTTTTCTATGATGCCTTAAAACCGGTAAAAAAACTTCCTATATATCAGCCTTCTTCAGTAAATCCTGAGCTGGTAGATGAATCTGTACAACACGTTAAAAAATACCATACCATAGCCCCTTTTTCGCTGGTTAACCAAAATGGTGATACCATTACACAAAAAGATTATGAAGGCAAAATATACGTAGCCGATTTTTTCTTCACTACCTGCCCTACCATTTGCCCGATCATGACCGATAATATGGCAAGCGTACAGAAAGCTATTCTGGATGATAATGAAATTATGTTGCTTTCGCATTCGGTCACTCCCCAAATAGACTCAGTGGCCCAATTAAAAAAATACGCTATTGAAAAAGGAGTGATAGACCGAAAATGGAACCTGGTAACCGGAGATAAAAAACATATTTACGAACTGGCACGTAAATCATACCTCGCCGTAAAAAATGATGGCGACGGTGGTCCTTTTGATATGATACACACAGAAAACTTTATTTTGGTCGATAAACAAAAGCGCATACGAGGCTTTTACGATGGCACCAATGAAGAGGATATTCAAAGATTACTGAGTGACCTGGAAGCATTAAAAAAAGAATACGAAAAATAGATTTTCCGGGGTAGATCTGGGTTAAAAAAACCAAAAACTGTGTGCCAGACTACTTAAAACGGTTTTTTTATGCTATTTTTGCCCTTAATTAAAATCAATCTAAATAAGAATTGAAGGCAACCATAGCACATCTTAAAAGAGGAGAAAAAGGTATTATAAAACAGGTATCTGCCAATGTTATCCCTATAAAACTCCTTGAAATGGGGTGTCTTCCCGGTAATGAAGTAGAACTTATTCAGTATGCTCCTTTTAAAGACCCCCTGTATATAAACATTAACGGGTCTCACCTGGCCATTCGCAGAGAAACCGCACTACAGATTGAAATTGATATTACAGAACAAAGTGTGGTGCTATGAGCAAACAGATCAATGTAGCCCTTATTGGGAATCCAAACACAGGAAAAACTTCTGTCTTTAATGAACTTACCGGTCTTAAACAAAAAGTAGGGAACTACCCGGGAATAACCGTAGAAAAAAAACAAGGTACCTGCAAGCTTTCCAAAGATGTTAAGGCACGTATCCTCGACCTCCCCGGAACTTATAGCCTTAACGCAACTTCACTTGATGAAAATGTAGTTACCGGGCTATTGCTCAACCAAAACGATAAAAACTTTCCCGATGTTGCCGTAGTAGTTACTGATGTAGAGAACCTAAAGCGAAACCTTTTACTCTTCACTCAAATAAAAGATCTTGAAATTCCCACCATACTGGTTATCAATATGGCAGACCGTATGGTGCGAAAAGGTATTTCACTTAACATCCCTCTTCTTGAAGAGCGCCTTAAAACCCGTATTGCTGTGGTAAGTACCCGCAAAGGCACCGGAATAAGTGAATTAAAAGAACGTATTCTCAGCTACAGGGATCTCTCAACAGAAGCCTGTGTCAATGCCTCTGTAATTGATCCCGAATATTTTGAGGGCCTTAAAAAAGCCTTTCCGCAGCAATCAGTTTATAAATTATGGCTGGTAATTACTCAGGATGTAAACTTTACCAATCTCAATAGAATTACAGTACCTGATACTTCTGATTTTTCCACCCGAACCCCTTCTGAGCTTAAACGCCTGCAACAAAAAGAAACTATTGTAAGGTACCAGTTTATCAATAACGTTTTAAAAGAAGGGTATAAAGTTGACCGCAACGCTGCCAAGGACATTAGGAGCCGACTGGACAGGGTGCTTACCCATAAAGTTTTTGGGTACGTGATTTTCTTTGCTATTTTACTTACCATTTTCCAGGCCATATTTGACTGGAGCACCTATCCTATGGACTTTATTGACGCCCAGTTTGCAAACCTCAGCGATTGGATAAAGAATACCTTTCCCCCAGGAGTATTTAACGATCTGGTCTCAGAAGGAATTATTGCGGGACTGGGAGGTGTGGTCATTTTCATTCCACAAATTGCATTCCTGTTTCTTTTTATTGCTATACTGGAAGAAACCGGGTATATGAGCAGAGTTGTTTTTCTTATGGACAAAGTAATGAGGCGTTTTGGGTTAAGCGGAAAAAGCGTAGTACCCCTGATCTCGGGAACTGCCTGTGCCATTCCCGCCGTTATGGCTACCCGTAATATTGAAAACTGGAAAGAACGCTTAATTACCATAATGGTAACCCCTTTTACCACCTGTTCTGCAAGACTACCGGTATATCTTATCATTATCGCACTAATAATACCCGATAAGAGCTTTCTCGGGCTCAACCTCCAGGGGCTTACACTTATGTTATTATATATGCTTGGGTTTTTAAGTGCTGTTCTTTCCGCCTGGATACTCCACAAAATCCTTAAAATAAAAAGCCATTCCTTCTTTGTTGTGGAAATGCCCGATTATAAGATACCGTTGGTGAGAAATGTATTTTACACCGTACTCGAAAAAACAAAGAGCTTTGTTGTTGATGCCGGTAAAATTATTCTCGCAATTTCCATTATACTCTGGTTTTTAGCCTCCAATGGCCCCGGTAATAACTTTAGAAATGCAGAAACCATTATAACTAACCAGCCTGAAAACGCATCACTTTCTGCTGATGATATGAATACAAAAATCGCTTCTTTTAAACTGCAAAACTCTTACATCGGGATTGTTGGAAAAGGTTTAGAACCTCTTATTGCGCCTCTGGGTTACGACTGGAAAATAGGGATTGCACTGGTAAGTTCATTTGCAGCAAGAGAGGTTTTTGTAGGTACCCTGGCCACCATTTACAGCGTAGGCAGTGAAGAAGAAGAAACGATCAAAAACCGTATGGCAGCCGAGGTACGGGAAGACGGCAAACCTCTTTTTAATTTTGCTACGGGAATATCGCTCCTACTGTTTTATGCCTTTGCCATGCAGTGCATGAGTACCCTGGCCATTGTTAAAAAAGAGACAAATTCCTGGAAATGGCCGCTAATACAATTATTTTCAATGAGTATTATTGCGTACCTTGCAGCATTAACAGCTTATCAACTCTTAAAATAGATTTTAGCATTCATGGAGTCTCTACAACACATATTAGTATATATTACCGTATTTCTGGCTACCGCATTTCTGTTAAAAAAATTCTTCTTCTCACAATTATCCATTTTAGGGCAAAAGAAAAAAAGCTTAAAAAACTGTGGACAGGACAGATGTGGCTGCCACTAATTTTTGTTTCTTCCAAACAGTTCACTACCCTTATTCCCTTTTAGGATATCTATAAGCCCTCTTATTAAATCCTTGTTAAAGAAATTGCCTCCCCTGCTGTTTTTTAATACCTTTTCAGTCTTACTAAACAAAAAACCAAACAAAAAATCATGAAACATCTCTTATCGGTATGTTTCCTGCTCCTCACACTTAGTTCAGGAGCCCAGGGAACACAACTGCTCAGACAACCCACCGTTTCCTCATCAAGTATTGTTTTTGTATATGCCAATGACCTCTGGAAAGTTCCTGTCACCGGAGGAGAAGCTATACGGCTTACCAGCAATGAAGGATATGAGTTCTCACCTCACTTTTCTCCCGATGAGAAGTGGATTGCTTTTACCGCAGAATACGATGGTAACTATGACGTGTATATACTTCCGGCCGAAGGAGGCAGCCCTAAAAGGCTTACCTGGCACTCTTCTGCGGATGTGGTTCAGGGATGGACCCCAACCGGGGAAGTCTTATTTCGTTCCTCCCGGGAAGGCCAACCTACCCAAACCAGTAAATTCTTTACTGTAAATGCTGAAGGCGGATTACCCACAGCCGTTGACATACCACGGGCTGCTTTTGGAGAATTATCTCCCGATGGTTCACATATTGCCTATGTGCCCATTACCTTTTGGGATCCCGAATGGCGCAACTACCGGGGCGGACAAGCCATGCCTATATGGATCGTTAACATGAAAACCAAAGAACTTATACGCACCCCCCAGCCTACCAAAGAAAGACATCTGGACCCCGTATGGTATGGTAAAAAAGTATTTTATCTCTCCGAAAGAGATTATACCAATAACATCTGGTCCTATGATCCTTCCACCGGTGAAGAAAAACAACATACTTTTCACAAAAAATTTGATGTAAAGAGCCTGGATGCCGGATCAAATACCATTGTTTATGAACAAGGCGGCTATTTGCATCTTCTGGACCCTCAAACCGGAACAATCAAACAACTCACTATTACTGTAAAAGGCGATATGAACTTTGCGAGAACACGATGGGAGAATGTAAACGCAAGTGCGCTCACCAATCCTAACCTATCCCCCTCTGGCAAACGTGCTATTTTTGAGCATAGAGGTGAGATTTTTACCGTTCCCAAAGAAAATGGAAGCTGGCGAAACCTTACCAATGCACCAGGATCTGCCGAACGTTCTCCCGTTTGGTCGCCAAAAGGAGATAAGATACTATGGTTTTCCGATCAAAGTGGTGAATATAAAATAATACTTGCGAACCAACAGGGTACCCTGCTTAAGACCATAGATATTCCCGATCCTACATTTTATTTTAAACCCGAGTGGTCATCAGACGGAATACACATAGCATACACTGATACGCATTACAACATCTGGATCACCAATACAGAAACCGGTAACAGTAAGATCGTTGCGACAGACCGCTATGCCCACCCCAACCGTTCCATGAATCCTGTATGGTCTCCGGATGGTAAGTGGATTGCGTACAGCAAACAACTGGACAGTCACTTTAAAGCGGTTTTTGCGTATAATGCTGAAAGTGGCAACACCATTCAACTTACCGACGGGATGGCCGATGCTATTAGCCCCGTATGGGATGAAAACGGAAAATACCTGTATTTCCTGGCGAGCACCAACTATGGCCTTAACTCAGGATGGCTCGATATGAGCTCCTACGACCCTGATGTAACCCGAAATCTATATTGCCTCGTACTCTCTAAAAAAGATACGTTCCCGGTACTTCCCAAAAGTGATGAGGAAGCCTTATCTGGTGAAGAAAAGGAATCTGCTACCACAAAAAGCAGTAAGAAAAATGAAGATAAAGAAAAGCCCGATTCCAAAGAAGCCATAGTGGTCATAGACCAGGAAGGCCTTTGGGATCGTGCCAAAGCCCTAAAGCTGGAAGATAAAAACTACGTAGCCCTGGAAAAAGCACCAAAAGAACATGTTTTTGTCGCAGAGGCCAAACCCCGGTCTAACGGGCTCACGCTTCATTTGTATAATGTGAAAGACGAAAAGGCAAAAGAATATGCCACCGATGTAAATGCTGCAGTGGTGTCTGAAGATCGAAAAAGCATATTATTACGAAAAGGCAGTTCATGGAGTATAAACGATACCAAAACCCCTCCCAAAGATGGGAAAGATAAGTTGGTAACAAACCTAAAAATAAAAGTCGCCCCTAAAGACGAGTACCGTCAAATATTCAAAGAAGGATGGCGTTTCATGCGCGATTTTCTGTATGTTGACAATGTACACGGAGCTCCCTGGAATAAAATATATGCATGGTATGCCCCCTGGGTAGATCATGTAAGACACCGTACCGACCTCAACTATCTGGTTGACATCATGAGTGGAGAAGTATCTATTGGTCACTCCTATGTATCAGGAGGTGATTTTCCCGACACCCAACGTGTACCTGTAGGGCTACTGGGCTGTGACCTTAAGGAGAAAAACGGCTATTACCAGATAAGTAAGATCTACACCGGAGAGCGATGGAACCCCGATGTACGTGCCCCTCTGGCCTTACCTGGGCTCGATGTAAAAGAAGGTGATTATATTATCGCTATAAATGGTACAGAGATCAAGGCCCCTGTTAACCCGTACAGCCTTCTGGAGCAAACGGCCAACAGGACCATTACACTTGAGGTAAACAGTAAACCTTCTGCAGCCGGTGCCCGGGAAATACTAGTCACTCCTATAAGCTCTGAAATAGAACTCAGAGGCATGGCATGGGTAGAGAATAACCGAAGAAAAGTAGAGGCCCTTTCCAATGGAAAACTCGCATATGTATATGTTCCCAATACTTCGGGAAGAGGTTTTGCTTCTTTTAACCGGTATTATTTTGCACAACAGGATAAAAAAGGAGTTATTATAGACGAACGAAATAACGGAGGGGGTTCTGCCGCTGACTATATGATCGATATTATGGCCAGGAAACCTTTTGGTTACTTCAATAGCAAAGCAGGTGACAAAAGGCCCTGGACTACTCCCATTTCGGGGATCTGGGGACCAAAAGTCATGATCGTAAATGAAAGAGCCGGATCAGGAGGAGACCTGTTACCTTATATGTTTAGAGAAGCCCAACTGGGCCCACTGGTAGGGACCCGTACCTGGGGAGGACTCGTAGGTACCTGGGATACCCCTCGTTTTATTGATGGCGGACGCATGGTAGCACCCCGTGGAGGTTTTTATGATAACAACGGAAAATGGGCCGTAGAAGGCGAAGGGATCGAACCCGATATTGAAGTGATACAACATCCTGCCAAAGTATTGAAGGGAGAAGATCCGCAATTGGAGCGCGCCGTAGAAGAAGCACTTAACATGCTAAAAACACAAACTTTTGAAATAAAGCCCGAGCCGGCACCACCCGTTCGCTGGAAGCGAGCCTCCGGCTATGATAACGAATAAATTACTATCTGTAAGCCTGAAAAGTTAGTACAAAATTCACTTTTCAGGCTTTCTTTTTGTTGTATGACCTTTGCTGATACTATTCTCAATTTTAACCAAACCCTTGAACTGAACGTAAAACTTCCCGAGAACATTCACGTTCTTCACCCTTTTAAAGAGAATCCTGAGGTGATTACCATTACCACAGCATTCTACAAAAAATTCTACGATGACCATTTGCCCAGAAAAATGATCCTGGGTATTAATCCGGGAAGATTAGGGGCCGGTGCTACCGGCATTCCCTTTACAGACCCTAAACGCCTTCTCGAAAAGTGTGACATTGAAACCTCTTATACACTGCACGAACCCTCTTCCGTATTCATCTATGAAGTTATTGAAGCGTATGGGGGAACCTTTGACTTCTATAATGATTTTTTTATCAGCTCGGTGTGCCCTCTGGGTTTTGTTCAAAAAAATAAAAACGGGAAACTAGTAAACTATAACTATTACGACAGTGTTACCCTTACCAAAATCGTAACTCCTTTCATCACCGCATCACTCAGGGCCCAGTTAGAATTTGGCATAGAACGTAAAGAGGCATTTTGTCTGGGTACCGGAAAAAACTATCGGTTTCTAAAAAAACTTAACGACGAATATGACTTTTTCGAAGGAATTGTTCCGTTAGAACATCCGCGTTATGTGATGCAATACAAATCCAAAGAAAAACAGGAGTACATTGCGAAATATGTAAGATTGTTGCGAGGCCAATAATCAAAAACTCAGGTATGAGTCACTCCCGAGAAGTGTTGTACGATCTGTAAGCGCAGTTTACGTAAATAATCTTCCTCCAGCCAATTGCGATAGTTCTTGGTACTGTTCATGATGAGATGGGTATATTGGCGTACCCGGTAGGCAATGTCTTCTTTCAGTAAAAAAGCCAGTAATCGTGCCTCCGTAGCACTGTTGGCATTTTCACAGCACATGGTTGCATGCTGCTTTATAGACTGCTTAAGTGCTGTTTTGGGAGGTCTTCCTTCGGTAAGGGCTTTTTTATATGCCGCTTTAATGTCAAAATCAATCGTATCGGTATTTGGGAATTTGGCCCTCACTTCGGGAGACATTTCAAAAATAAAATGCCTTTCAATTTCTTCATCCGTTCTTATATTCTCAAGATAGTAATCAGGATGATAAAAGATCTCAAGCCAGTCTATAGGTGCTTCCCAGGCACCAAAGCGCGCTATATTATTACCAAGATCTATAATACTAAACTTCTTTTTATTGGGGAGTACTCTGGAGCCTCTTCCTATCATTTGAAAATACAACGTAAGTGAACGTGTGGCCCGGTTAAGTATAACTGTTTCTACCGTAGGCTCATCAAAACCGGTAGTAAGGATGCTTACCGAAGTGAGTACGGCATCAGGAGTATGTTTAAACCAGTGTAAGATCTCTTTTCGCTCCTTTTCCGTATGCGTATTATCAAGATGCCGTACAGGATGGCCGGCTCTTTTGAAGGTATCATACACAAAAAGTGATGTATTGATCCCATTATTAAAAATTAGGGTTTTGGTACCCATTGCCTTTTCTTCATAGGCATTAATGAGTTTCGCCTGCATACCATCGGCCGTATATACTTCTTCAGAAGATTTTACGGTATAATCGCCATTTGAACCTATTTGAAGATTTTGAAGGCCCACATCAAATGTAAAAGCTTCCGGAGTCGCCAGAAAACCTTTCTTTATTAATGATGCTATACTTTCTCCTATAATAAGCTCCTCGTAGTGATCTTTCATGGGAAGCTTGATGTTTGAGCTTAAGGGCGTGGCGGTAACACCCAGTATCATAGAGTTATCAAAATAACGGAAAAGCTTTCGAAAAGAATTATAGTGTGCCTCATCTACAATCACCAGGCCTATATTTTTCATTTCAAACTTCTTGTCCTGTAACCTGTTGGCCAGTGTTTCTACCATAGCTACAAAACACATGTACTGATCCTGATCAGGAAGCTCTTTAACTTTGCTGTTAATTACCTTATTATGTACCCTGAAACCACGAAGCATACGGGAAGTCTGTACGCTTAACTCAATACGATGGGTAAGAACCAGTACTTTTTTACCGGTATTTTCAATAAACCTCCGTGCTATTTCAGAGAAAATAACCGTTTTCCCTCCTCCTGTAGGCAATTGGTACAGCATATTGTAATTATCTGCTACCTTCGCTATTTTTTTAAAAATAATTTCCAGGTCCTTTAGCTGATAATCATAAAGCTCCTTTTCAATACCGGTTTCACCTACCTGTCTCAATGCCATCGCGTTTATCAAATGTGCAAAATTACGTTATTTTTGAAGTTGTAAGCAATTTTTGAGGATATTATAATAACATTTTCTTTTACCATGCCCTCAGAAACTTTAGTCGTAAATACATTATTTCCTTAAAATCTGGTGATTATTTTTCCATATCTTTTTTGATAAAATTACGATAAAACACAACCCTACTTATAAACTTTTTACTACATTAGAGCTATAAAAACAGAGTTTTTTCCCTCCCCTTCGTAAAACCATATGGTATCATGAACATTTTAGAAAAAGTTGACCTGAGTGATCTGGATTTCATTAAAAAACTACAACTCGACAAGATCTTATCAAACGAAAAGCTGGGTGACCCGGTAGCCATGAAAGAAGAACTGGAGTACCAGCTACCTCCCGTGGTAATTTTAGAAAGCGAGCAAACATCACTCAAAATACGAAGTAGCGCCAAAGCCTCCCATACCACGCAGCTATTTAATGAACCGGGAGACCAAGACGAAGATCTTATTCTGGGGCCAAAAGAAAAATCTCAAACTATCTTTCCCCTTGATCCTGAACACCCTGTATTAAAACATACCCTTTTCTTTAGCGTCACATCGGGGGCCAAAGGCAGTTATGGACCCATAGGCTTTGGTATTGATTCTAATGCTTCACTTAAAACCATGGCATATTTAAAGCATCGCAAAGACGACGCCGTTAAAGAAGCATTATTGAAAGACATAAAGAATATGCCTTTTGTATATTTTATTCCACATATTAAAAAACTGACTCCCGGCGAAGCTTTGGCCGTTACTACAGATGCCCGTATGGGATTATCTCTTTCTTTTGAAACGCAAGAGATCATGGGGGCGGGACTCGCTGCGCTTTCTTCCTATCTAAAACCGGAAAAAGGCATGGTACTGGAAGTAGAGGCAGGCGCTTCACTTGATGTTAATTTTGGAGTACAGGGAAACTATGAACTCATCTTCACCAAAGTTTCTGAAAAAACCTATGAACTACGGGTACGAAGTGTCGTAAATTCAGCTTCCCGCATTACGGCAAAATTGGGAATTACTGCTGCTTTTGCCAATCCCAAAGCTGTTTCTGACTTTCTTATTTCCCAAATGAACCGCATTCTTACAGCGATTACCGGTCTCAGGATCGAAGCGCTAGAGGAAATAGAAACCCTATTACAGGAAACATCATCAAAAAACCTTAACATACCCGATCTAACTGATGCACAACAGGAAGTAGTGAACTTTCTGGTAGAACGGCTGGATCTCGAGGATGAACTTGACAAAATCACTTCTCTGTTAAATACCCTTGGAAATATACGTGCCGAGATACAAAAGAAAATCATTTCACTCACAGAAACGAAAATAAAGGCAGGCTTTACCTATGAATATTCCCGAATAAGCAGCAATGAAGTTTTCTTTAAAGGCCGTATTGATGAATCTATACTGGAAAAAGCCCATAAACATCTGATCCTTTTCAATATCAAGCCTTTGGTAGAATGGGCAGTAGCCCCGGAAACCTCAAAGAAGATAGCTGTTGAAAAATACCTAAGAACACAAAATTTACAAGTGAGCCGTAACTGGGGAGTATCCCTGGGCATAGGCGACTATACCGTTGGCAGTAAAGAACGTGTAGAGCTTACCCTAAAAATACAGGAAACCATTGTAAATAAAGAGCGTCTTCAAAAAGTAGCTTATGATGGTTTTCGGGACTATGATGAAGCGGGAGACCTGGGAGGTTTTGGGAACGACTACAAGATCGGTTTTAATGTGAGTATGGATCAATTCAAAAAAGAGCCGGGTGCCGGCGATTTCAACTATGGCTTCTCCTTTATTTTTAAACACTCTGAAAAAAAGCTTGCCGGAAACGAAAAACTGCGTTTTCTACGACTTATGGATATGGCAAAGCTTTGGAATATAGTACCTCAGGAAGAATGGGATACCCGCACAGAAACACTTTGGAAAACACTAATTAAGGCCTCTGATATAGAATTTTCCTTTCAGCTGGATTTCAGTTCAGAAGCTTTTGACAGCCTTAAACAAGAATGGGCTCACTTACTTATGCATCAACGGGACAAGCATCTCTCCTTATTGGCAAATGCTTTTGGGAAAGCCGTTCCTTATCACCCCGATTTTGTATATAGAAGCGATACTACTCTGCGTGGCAAAACCTATGGAGAGCTCTGGAAAACCTATTTTGTAAATGAAGGTTTCTCTGATCCTATCGCACAGGAAAGTTATGTGTACTACACTCAACTTGCGCAACACTACTTTAGAAAAAAAGACCGGGACCTCAGCAGACTGGAGGGGCGCTATATAGATCATCTGGGACGCCCCGGAGCAGGAGATACTATTTGGTTTGGCGGGCTCGTGCGTCTTAATAGCCCTGCAGTTAAAGTCAAAAGTTTTGTGAATGGTCTGAATGATCTTTTAGGAGGCATTACCCGTAATGACCCACAATATGATAAGCTTATACGCAGTGCTTTTCATCAAATGCAACAGGCATGGGGATACCCGTTTTGCGCCAAAGCATTAGGTATTTACATAATGGATCTGGCAAGAATACGCGGAGTTGCCCATAAGGTACCCTCTCTTCTGGAAATAACGTATAAAGATGTAAATGGTAAAGAACAGGTAGTTTTCCTGAGCAAAAAAACCTGAAAAGCATTGGAGAACTATCGAAAATAAGAGTAGCTGCTCTTAAATGTACTTTTTAAGAACAGGCATGTTTATGGCCGTACCAGTTTAATATCAATATTTCCGCTTATCACGATATGTGCATCTTCATCGCGCGCATCGATAAGCAGTTTACTTATGTCCTTTTTTGCCTGTTTCAATGCTTTTATTCTCTCCGCCGAATGTTCTGTACTATAGGCTCCATACTCTTTGATATTAAGCAACTTTATTTCATGAAACTTTATCTTTTCAGAGAGGAGATTAAATAAAATATCAGCGGCTTCCGAGGGTGAAAAGGCACCTTCAATAAGTTTTATAGTGTGATTTTTATCCATAAGTACATTTTTATTCAAAATCATAATACCATTGAATTGCTATAAAAAGTGACGTGAGCTCAAACAAAGAACCTTAACAATGGTTTGTCTCATCTTTAAGTTTCAGGAATGTTAAAAACCTAATACCCCTGTAAGAAACCTGAGAGTAAAGCTGAAAAAACCAAAACGTTTCTATGCCGAACCCACGTCTGTAGTGAACTTCTTTTTTCAGATCATTTACTGGCCCTGACCCAGGGAGTATGCTCTTTTCCCATCAAACGTATAAAGGTTTTCCGTTTTGATAGTGTCTATCCCTTCTGTAATGGCATCTGAAAGTATCTTTACAATATGATCTTTGGTAACGGATTCTCCGTTGGCTGCTTTATATCTGCAACGCCAGTGGTCTGTACAGAAGGTTTCTTCAAATCCTTCCGGCCATACTTTAATTCCCCGGTTAGTTATCATAGTAAGCTCTACACCGTTAGTATTAAGTTTTTGTAATTTAGCTGCAAGATCGTTTACATTTCCTGCCCAATCTACAAATACATCAACCCCAACGAGTTCTTTTTTACCACCCTCTTTCCTTACATATTTAGGAATAGTAAGGGGTTTTCCCTTATGATAGGTAATCTTCGCAAGGGTTTGCGGAGTTTTGCCCAGATTGGCAATTACTGCATCGGCAAACTCGCTGGTACCTACTTTTTGCTTACTGACCCCTTCTTTATAGATATCATAGGTATGAATACCGCTTTCCATAGTGGTTAGCCAGGCATTTTGAACTTTTTCTGCTACCTCCGTCTGTCCAATATGGTTAAGCATTAGTATGGCTCCCTGTAATAATCCCGAAGGGTTTGCCAGGTTTTGTCCTGCTCTTCTTGGTGCAGAACCGTGTATAGCCTCAAACATGGCACATTCCATACCTATATTGGCAGAACCTGCCAAACCTACAGATCCTGTAATTTGTGCAGCTACATCAGACATTACGTCACCATACAGGTTAGGCATTACAATTACATCAAAAATCTCAGGAGTATCGGCCATTTTAGCAGCTCCTATATCAATAATCCAATGTTCATTCTCAATTTCAGGATATTCCTGTGCGATCTCATCAAAAACTTTATGGAACAAACCATCGGTTTGTTTCATGATGTTATCTTTCGTAAAGCAGGTTACTTTTTTACGGTTATATTTTTTTGCATATTCAAATGCATATCGTACGATCTTTTCACAACCAGGACGACTAATTAGTTTAAGGCACTGTACCACCTCACTAGTTTGCTGGTGTTCTATTCCGGCGTAGAGGTCTTCTTCATTTTCTCTGATTATAACAAGATCCATATCGGGGTGCTTGGTATCTACAAATGGATGCAAGCTCTTGCAGGGTCTTACATTAGCGAATAAACCAAGAGATTTACGGGTAGTTACATTAAGACTTTTGTACCCACCGCCCTGAGGAGTAGTAATAGGCGCCTTTAAAAACACCTTGTTTCTGCGAATCGCATCCCAGGCTTCTTTGCTAATACCTGCAGTGTTCCCGGATAAATATACCTTTTCACCTACTTCTATCTCTTCAATTTCTATTTCGGCCCCGGCAGCCATAATGATTTTAAGCGTGGCATCCATAATCTCAGGTCCGATACCATCACCTTTCGCTACTGTAATCCTAGTCATTTTAATTATTTATGTTTATTTGATTAATTTTTTGCAAAAATGAGAAGTCTTTTTTACTTATTAACATTTATGTTTCAAATAACAGATATAAGCATTTGTTATTTCTTAAAATCTAGTAACAAATAATGATCTAAATCTTTTTTCAAAATTACTAATTAAAAACTTCTAAACCTCAACTTATTTGTTATTAGCTTAACAAAAAACCAGATAATCTTTATTTTCTTTCAGAAAACATATGATGTCTCAAGTACCTTTTTTTATAAAAAAAGGTGGTAACCCCTTTGCAGAAAATATCTAAATGATGTGTTTTCTGCAAAGTGCCTTTACACGGCTACCACCTTTGATCGTAGATGGGACCTTTTCAGGCTATATATAGAGAGTCCCTGAATGTAATACTTATGCAATTCAGGCAATTTTCACTACTTACCACTATTAATTGCAAAAACGATAATTGCCCGTTTTTTAAGTATTACAAGGACATAATTTTTTGTAGTTAAAGCTTTTATAAACAAAAAATTTACTGGCGATTAAAACCAGTAAGAAGAGAAAGGAGAACAAAAGCTTTTCATTTTTTTCACTACATTAAAATTAACCAACTGCCTCGATTACAAATTTAATAAGCAGCTTAAATTTAACATAATACTTATTCGTTAAATAAAAGTTAATCTATTAAGTATTAATAGTAATACTTTTATATTTGTTCGCAAAAGCAAATGAAATGAAGCAAATACTTGCAAACCTGAAGGTGAGTATTAATAAGAACATATATATTAAAGATCCTGAATCATCAGATCTGGGCAGACGTATTATTGAGAACAGTATTTTGATGATTGATGAAATGGGTTTTGAAAGTTTTACTTTCAAAAAACTGGGGGAGCGCATTGGCTCTAATGAAAGTTCCATTTATCGGTATTTTGAGAACAAACACAAATTATTATTATATCTGGTTTCCTGGTATTGGGGTTGGCTCGAATACCAGTTGGTGTTTACTACCAACAGTGTATCTGATCCCGAAGAAAAGCTAAAACGGGCTATAGAAGTAGTTACCCGCAGTGTAGAGGAAGACTCTTCGTTTTCTCATATTAATGAAATTGTCCTTAGTAAGATCGTAATCAATGAATATTCCAAATCATACATAACCAAGGAAGTAGATAAGGAAAACAAAGATGGTTATTTTTCCATTTATAAAAGGCTTGTAAACCGAATACGCGAAATGATAGTAGCCATCGCTCCCGATTATGAATATCCTTCCAGCCTTTCCAGTACCCTGCTGGAAGGTGCAATTCATCAACACTTTTTAAAAGAACATTTTTCATCACTTACCGACTGTGATAAAAATATAACCACCACAGAGTACTTTACAAATCTGGTTTTCAACTCTCTAAATTAAAGACCAAATGACTAAGAACATTATAACTGCCTGGCAAAGATTAATAAACCTTCTAAAGCTGGACAAGAGAGATATTCTTCAAGTTTTTTACTACGCTATCTTTGCAGGATTGGTTAACTTATCCTTACCCTTAGGTATTCAGGCCATTATTAACCTTATTCAGGGAGCACAGGTAAGTACTTCCTGGATTGTTCTGGTAGTACTGGTAACCCTGGGGGTGGCCTTTGTCGGGCTTTTACAGCTTATGCAGATACGGATTATAGAAAATGTACAACAAAAGATATTTACAAGATCCTCATTTGAATTTGCATACCGCTTCCCAAAAATAAAGATGAGTGAGCTACGCAATTTCTATCCTCCGGAACTGGCCAATCGGTTTTTTGATACCTTAACCATACAAAAGGGACTTGCCAAAATACTAATTGATTTTCCAGCAGCCCTGTTGCAGATCATTTTCGGTTTGATGCTCCTCTCACTGTATCACCCTTTCTTTATTATTTACGGTATTCTGCTCATCGTTCTCATTTATATCGTATTTAAATATACAGCACAAAAAGGGCTGGAGACCAGTTTAATGGAGTCAAAAAATAAATATAAAGTAGCACACTGGATACAGGAAGTTGCGAGATCTATTGTAAGTTTTAAACTTTCGGGTAAAACCTCCCATGCCCTTAGAAAGAATGATACACTCGTAGCCAAGTACCTTTCTGCACGTGAAAGCCACTTCAAAATTTTAGTGCTTCAATTTATTCAAATGATCGGGTTTAAAGTACTGGTAACGGCAGGACTTTTGCTTATTGGAGGTATCCTGGTACTCAATCAGGAAATGAACATTGGTCAGTTTGTAGCAGCAGAGATCATTATTCTACTGGTTATTAGCTCAGTAGAAAAGCTTATCTTAGGTTTAGAGTCTCTTTATGATGTACTTACTTCCCTGGAGAAACTGGGGCAGGTAGTAGATAAAGAACTGGAGCCTCAGGAAGGTGAAAAGCCCTTTAAAGAAAATGAAGGTTTCACAGTTGAGCTGGATAAAGTTACTTACTTTGCTCCGGGAACCAGCAAAAAGATCATTGATAACGTATCATTAACCATTTCTCCCAAATGTACCATTCTACTCCAGGGACCTAATGGTGCAGGAAAATCTACCCTCCTAAGGCTTATTGCAGGTATTATACAGCCTGATAATGGTAATATCTTTTTGAACAATGTGGCGCTTCAGGGTATTAACCTGAATTATTACCGGTCACACCTGGGGCAATCACTCACCGAAGAATCGCCTTTTGAAGGAACCATATTAGAGAATATAACTTTCGGTGATCCTCAGGTACAGCCTGACGATGTAAACTGGGCTCTTGAAAAAACCGGATTAACCTCGTTTGTAAAAGAGCAGGCAGAAGGGTTAAATACTATTATTTATCCCGAGGGAAAACAAATTCCTTATACTATTGCTAAAAAAATAGTGCTGGCCAGAAGTATTGTCAGAAAACCTAAACTGCTCATATTAAAAGATCCTTTAGACCAGTTTGAGGAACAGGAAGCTCTTCGTATCATGGATTTCCTCTCAGACTCTTCCAATTCATGGGCTTTGTTAGTAGTAAGCCAAAACCCAAAATGGATTAAACGTTGCGGCAGAATTATTACTCTTAATAATGGTAAATTAATAAGCGAAAAGTAAACAACCATGCTAAACATTTCACAAAGCAAGCTTGATTCAAAAGTTGACCTGTCTGAATACAAAGCGGGAAAAAAAGTCTTTCACAAGAAACACTATAAGCATTTTAACCGTTTCCTTATTGGTTTTGCCATACTTGTGCTTATTATTCTTTTCCTGCCATGGACACAGAACATAGCAGGTGATGGGTTTGTGACTACCCTTAAGCCTGACCACCGCCCGCAAACCATACAATCTCCCATACCGGGAAGGATTGAGAAATGGTATGTAAAAGAAGGGGATTTTGTGCAGGAGGGCGATACTATTTTGTTTATATCTGAGATCAAAAATGAGTATTTCGACCCCAATCTCGTAGAAAGAACCGAGCAGCAAATCAAAGCAAAATCCATGTCGGTCGTATCTTACAAAGAAAAAGTAAAAGCTTTGAATACACAGACAGGCGCCCTTAACAGTGAGCGTGAACTTAAACTGGAGCAGGCAAGAAACAAACTTTTGCAATCCCGGTTAAAAGTTCAAAGCGATAGTATTGACCTGGAAGCTGCCAAAACCAATATCAGTATTGCTGAGCGGCAGTATGAGCGTACTGTGCAGCTTGAAAGCGAAGGTTTAAAAGCAATAACCGATGTTGAAGAGAAAAAACTTAAATTGCAGGAAACCCAGGCAAAGCTTATCTCCCAGGAAAACAAACTATTGGCGAGTGAAAATGAAGTAATAAATGCCCAAATAGAATTAAACAGGATAAAAGCCGAATATACTGACAAAATATCGAAAGCCCAAAGCGATATGTTCACGGCACAGTCTAACCAGTTTGACACAGAAGCACAGGTTACAAAGCTTGAAAATGAATATACCAATTATGAGATGCGTAATAAACTGTATTACATAAGGGCTCCGCAAAGCGGGTTTATTAACAAAGCTATTCAGTCAGGAATTGGCGAAACTTTTAAAGAAGGAGACCGGCTTGTTGGTATCATGCCGGCACAGTATGAACTGGCCGTTGAAACATTTGTAAGACCTATAGATTTACCACTAATTCATTTGGGAGAAAAAGTAAGGATACAGTTTGACGGATGGCCCGCTATCGTTTTTAGCGGATGGCCTAATGTTTCTTATGGTACATACGGAGGTGTTGTGGTAGCTATTGAAACTTTTATTAGTGAAAATGGTAAATACCGTATTCTTTTGGCACCTGATCCGGAAGATCATGAGTGGCCTGTAGATATACGCGTAGGGTCGGGAGCCCAGACTATGGCACTTTTGGAAGATGTACCCATATGGTTTGAACTATGGCGACAACTTAATGGCTTCCCTCCTAACTACTATCAGCCATTAGACGGAACCGCAACATCTGAAAAGAAATAAGGATGAAAAAATATTTTGTTTGCATACTGCTCATAACAGTATCATCCCTGTATTCGCAGGAGGTTGACTCACTGCTTATACTCAACTTTAGAGAGTATTTGGGATATGTAAAAAAATACCATCCCATCGCTAAACAGGCCGAGCTTACTATTGATGTAGGGCAGGCCAACCTCATGAGAGCACGTGGAGGGTTTGATCCCAAAATAGATGTAGATTATGACCGTAAAAAATTTAAAGGTCAGGAATATTACGATCTGTTCAACGCCACCTTTAAAATACCTACATGGTATGGTGTTGAGTTCAAAGCCGGCTTTGAACAAAATGACGGAGATTTTCTCAATTCGGAAAGAAATGTTCCTGATGACGGCCTTTTTAGTGCCGGAGTGACCGTTTCTGTAGCTCAGGGACTTATTATTAACGAACGAATGGCTACTTTGAGAAAGGCCAAGTTCTTTAGAGACCAGACTCAGGCCGATAGAGACCTATTGGTGAATGAGATATTATATGAAGCTTCACTAGCCTATTTTAAGTGGCTGCAAATGTACAATGAAGTACGCATTTACGATAACTTTCTCAACAATGCAGAGGTGCGTTTTGAAGGTATTAGAAAAAGTGCCCTGGCAGGCGATATTGCTACCATAGATACGGTTGAGGCAAAAATAGCCGTACAAGACAGAGCTTTGAGTTTAGAGCAGGCCAAAGTAAAATTCATGAAATCATCACTGGAGCTTTCTAACTTTTTATGGCTTAATAACAACATTCCCTTAGAGTTGCAACCCAATGTAATACCTGATCCCACTGTAGAGAATGAAATTGATGCTACCCTGGAGATCCTGGGGAGACCTTTAAGTGATTTTACGGTTGATAATCACCCTAAACTAAGATCACTCGGATTTAAAATTCAGGGGCTGGAAGTTGACCGAAAATTAAAAGCAAATAAACTGCTTCCCAGAATAGATCTCGAATACAACTTTCTTACCGAAACTCCGGAAATTGCCCGGTCTTTTAACACCGCCGAATACAAAGGAGGGATCGTTTTTAGTTTCCCTCTGTTCCTTCGGAAAGAACGGGGAGACCTGAGGCTTGCCAATTTTAAACTGCGCGATGCCGAGTTTGAACTGAATGCTTCACGATTGCAGATACAGAACAAAGTACTGGCCATTTACCAGGAGCTGGATTCTTTTGAGACCCAAAATCAGCTTATTGTAGACATTGTTGGTAATTATGAGAGACTCTTAAGTGCAGAAGAGCGGAAGTTTAGTTTTGGAGAAAGCTCATTATTCCTCATTAACTCCCGGGAACGAAGTCTTATCGATTCCAAGCTCAAACAAAACGAATTACAGAACAAGTTTTTCAATGCCAAAGCAAAGCTTTTCAACAGCCTTGCAGTAAACCCTGAAAACCTGTAATATAAATTTGCTATAAAGTTTATGGGCTTGGGAGGGAATAGTCTAGGCAGAAACATTTATCTTTAAATCGTTATTAAGATTTTGTATCCCGATGCATGAAACGATTCTGGAAACGTATATTCATAAAGGCCCTTTTGCTCAGAAGGTTTTCCAACACCTCCTATCCATCGGAAAGCTATAAAAATTCCGCATTACGAGGTCTTCAGGAGCGTAAAGTTAGTATTGAAGCTTTTGTAAGAGATACCATTTTTATATCCCTCGGTATTATCTCGGCAGCATTCGGGCTGGAAAGCTTTCTGCTTCCTAACCGGTTTATTGACGGAGGTGTTACCGGTATATCACTGTTACTAACCGAAATATCGTATCTACCCCTCTCAATTTTGATCATTCTGGCCAATATCCCTTTTCTTATCCTGGGGTATAAAGTGATTGGCAAATCTTTTACCATTAAAGCAACCCTGGCTATTTTTGGACTCGCCCTGGCACTCGCCGTATTTACTTTTCCCGAAATTACACAGGACAAACTTCTGGTGGCAGTTTTTGGTGGTTTTTTTATCGGGGCAGGAATTGGCCTTTCCATACGGGGCGGTAGCGTATTGGATGGTACAGAAGTACTCGCTATCTTTTTGAGCAGAAAATTAAGTACTAAAATAGGTGATATCATCATTATCATCAACGTAATTATTTTTGCCGCCGCCGCCTATTTCTTATCTATAGAATCTGCTTTGTATTCTATGCTTACCTACCTGGCAGCATCTAAAACTCTCGATTTTGTAGTAGATGGTATCGAAGAGTACACAGGCGTTACCATAATTTCTACGCAAAGTGAACATATTCGTGTAATGATCACAGAAAAACTGGGAAGAGGTTTAACCATATACAAAGGAAGTGGCGGATACGGTAAAAACGGATATCAGAAGGAAATAGATATTATCTACACCGTTATTACCCGGCTTGAGATCAGTAAATTAAGTACAGAAATAGAGAAAATAGATCCTAATGCTTTTGTGATCATGAACAGTATTAATGACACAAAAGGAGGAATGATCAAAAAAAGGAGGTTACAAAACTAAATGTCCCCTCCTTGTATAGTGGTAATTACTTATCTCTAAACTTTTCAAACCAAGCCAGCGTATGGGCAATTTTACTGATAAGATTGCTGGGCTTGTTGGCGATACTATGAGATGCTCCGGGTATTTCAACTAATACGGTCTCTATTTTTCGGAGTTTCAAGGCATGATACAGTTGTTTGGCCTCACTGGGAGGTGTTCGCAGGTCGTCCATACCCACCATGACCATTGTAGGGGTCTCTATATTACCCACCAGTGAAATGGGTGAAAACTTCCAGTATGCTTCAAAGTTTTCCCAGGGTTGCCCCGGATACCTGTAATTGGCATAACCATAGTAATTGTCGGCCACCAGCGTTTTACTTATCCAGTTCATAACCGGTTTAGCTACTACTGCTGCTTTAAAACGGTTGTTCTTACCAATAATCCAGGCAGTCATGATCCCTCCTGCGCTCCCTCCGGTAACAAATAATTGATTCTCATCTGCCAGTCCTTTTGCAAGAAGCGCATCTACCCCATCCATTACATCATTATAATCTTCTCCGGGATAGTTATTGTACAACAAGTTTCCAAACTCTTCCCCATAACTGGTACTTCCCCGTGCATTTGGGTAAAATACCAAATACCCCGCAGCCGCATATAATTGCATTTCTGCAGAGAAGCGGTCTCCATAGTTTAGAATGGGACCTCCGTGGTTTTCTACAAGTAATGGATATTTTTTTCCTTCGGTATAGTGAGGTGGTTTAACGATCCAGCCCTGAATATCCCTTCCGTCAACACTACTTTTATACCATATTTCTTCTACTTTTCCCAATGTACGGTACTCCAGCAGATCTTTATTGAGCGAGGTTACCAGTTTTACTTCCTTTGCCTTAGGCTCCAGAACGGCCACCTCAGCAGGATAAGAGGGCAACGAGTGATTATACGCGATCTTTCCTTTACGGGACACACTAAAAGAGCCTCCCGGGTAGGGCCTTCCTATAGAAGTACCACCCCTGTTGGCCGCCAGTTCTATTATGGCTCCGTTGAGTTTTACATAGCCTATTTTTCCGTTACCTTTATCATCATACCCAATATAGAGCCCTTTACCATCTGTATCCCACTCTATACTGCCTATACTTCTATCAAGGCTTTCTGTAAGAAGGCGTTTTTCTGAACCATCGGTTTTCATAAGGTACAATCTTCGCAGCTGGTATGCCTGTACTTTATCTTCAAAGCCTAAAAATGCTACCCAATTGCCATCTGGAGATACTTTAGGGCTATAATCCGGTCCTTTTTGTTGGGTAAGTTGCTTCACCAAACCATTGGAAAGCTCAACGCGATACACTTCGCTGTTTATGAACTCGTATTCCCAGTCGTCATTTCGGTTAGCAGAAAAAAACAGGCTTTTTCCATCGGGGTGCCATGACAGGTTCCCTCTATGATCAAAATTGCCCGATGTTATCTGCCTTGGGGTTCCTCCCTCGGCAGGAACTACAAAAATGTGAGTAAATCCGGGAGAAATATAGCCACTACCGTCTGCTTCGTGTTTGAGGCGGTCTGTTATTCTGGGAGCTTCTGCCCATTTGGCCCCTTTTGGTTTTTTAGGCATTTTTACCAGTACGGGCGGTGCCTCATCTACTTTCATCGTAAAAGCAAGCTGCCTGCCATTGGGCGACCAGCTTATGGAAGACGGGCCGTTAGGGAGTTGGGTAAGTCTGGCAAACTGTCCCTCTTTTACCCAATATACATAAAGCTCTGCGCCTTCATTAGTACTGCTTATAAAGGCAATTCGATCTCCGGATGGAGACCACCGGGCCTGCGATTCATTCACCTCACGGGAAGTAAGTTTTCTGTGAAAAGTACCATCGGCCGAAACCAGCCAAAGGTTTCCCCGGGAACGATCATTCATCACATCAAAGCCCATACGGCGGTAAACAACCCAGTCGCCATTAGGCGCTATTTGCGGATCTGATGCGTACTCCAGATCAAACACATCCATATAAGAAAAAGAAGCGGGTCCGGTTTGTGAAAAACCGGTATAATGGCACAATAGCCCAATAAAAAATAAACAAAACAAATGTCGCATAGCTTTTTATTTTAAAAAGATTCTAAAAATACTTATAAACCTTTAGTAAAGCAAGAAAGCAGTACCCTTTCCATTTGAAACCTTTTAGCGCACTCTCAATTATAAATTGCAAATAGTTTGTTATTTTTGAGAAAATCTTTACCGTACCATGACTTACAGGGTTTTCACTCTTTTTTTTCTGTTTATAACGATATTGCTTCAGGCTCAGGAATCTGTTGTTACGGGTACATTTACGCTCAAAGAAGGAGAAAACAGAGTGTTTCTTATTCCTGCGGAAAAAGGAGATACCCTAAAAATTGATCTTCAACGGGAAAAAGGGCCCAGAATCGCGGTATCTACGCTTAAAACGCTATCTGGTGTATCAGTTTTTACAGAAGAAAAAATAAAATCTTTACAAAAAATCATTCCGGTTGCCAAGCGTCAGATATATGAACTCACGATCTCAAACACCGCTTCCAAAGAAATGCGCTTTCAGGTAGAGGCCAAAGTGGCCACCCTAAGGTCATATACACTTCAGATTGATTATAAAGTGCAGCGTGATACCACATATGCCTATAGAACTACCCGTTGGAAAACGGTGAAAAAAGAGGTGACCCAAAGCCTGCAAACAGAAAAATTTTATGTGAACAGCCGGTCAAACTCCTTTATTAAAGGAGGAAAAGACCGTGTGTTCTTTCCGGTGTTCCTGCCCCCTGAAACGGTAAGCTGGTGGTATGTTTTTACCGCTTCAAGAAATGAGAGCGATATTGAGAATACCCTAAATACCTTTAACCTTGCAGGTACTTTAACCAAATATTTAGATGAGGATACCTCTCTTCAAAATGCCGTATTAAAATTCAATACTCCTCCGGGGGCTAATATTTGTGATATCTATGTGCTTGATGAAGATAACGCGAGGCGTTTTGGGGAAAAAAGTGATTTTATATACAATGTGGACCTCTCACGTGAAAACTACAAATCGGGGGTAGTAGCAGCTAACGGGTATGTACCTCAAAAAATATACATGGGTATTAGAAACCCTGATAACGTATATGGCATTCACGTGGCGGTAGAGATAATTGCTGTAGTGAAAACCTTCGAATCGGTAGAAGAAGAAATTAATATTCCGGTTATTGTATCAAAACAAGTTCCTTATATACGGAAATAAAAAGTGACTACCTCTCTGAAAAAGGGATACGATTTATGAAAAAAGTAATTGTTATAGGCTCTGGAGTAGCCGGATTGGCCACTGCCGTAAGGTTAAGGAATGCTGGGTTTGCAGTAGATGTTTTTGAAGCCAACTCATACCCCGGGGGAAAGCTGTCGCAATTACACTCCGGAGCGTATCGTTTTGATGCAGGCCCTTCTCTTTTTACCATGCCGCAGTTTGTAGATGAGTTGTTTACCATTTGCGGTAAAGACCCCAGAGCGTATTTCGATTATTTAAAAAAAGATATTGTTTGCCGGTATTTTTATGAAGACGGTACCCGGTTTACGGCCTATGCCAACGCACAGGATTTTGCCCATCATGCAGAAGAAGTTTTTGATGTTAAAAAACAGCAGGTTTTAAATTATTTTGCCAAAAGCAAAAAAAAATACGATCTCACTGCCCCTTTATTTCTGGAAAAATCACTCCACAGGCTTTCTACCTATCTCAATAAAGAAACCATAAAGGCCCTAGCCCGTCTGGGAAGCCTCGATATTTACAGTACCCTGCATGAAGTGAATACAGCTTCTTTTTCAGATACCAGACTGGTACAACTCTTTAATCGTTTTGCTACCTACAATGGTTCTTCGCCTTATCTCACACCCGGTATTATGAGTATGATACCTCATCTGGAGCAGTATTTCGGGACTTTTTTCCCAAAAAAGGGGATGAATGATATCACTATGAGTATTTATAAACTGGCCAAAGAATTAGGGGTTAACTTTCAGTTTGACCATCGGGTTAGTGAGATCCTAATCGAAGGCAGTGAAGTATCAGGTATAAAAACCGAAAACGGTATTTTTCACGCTTCGATCGTTGTGAGTAACATGGATGTGGTCCCTACATACCGAACCTTATTGAAAACACAAAAGGCCCCCGAAAAAATACTGCGACAGGAACGGTCCAGCTCTGCCCTAATATTCTACTGGGGTATTAAAAAAGAATTTCCTGAGCTTGACCTGCATAATATCTTTTTTTCGGCCGATTACGAAAAAGAGTTTGCCTGTATTTTTAATGAAAATCGCATTTATCACGACCCAACGGTGTACATAAATATAAGTAGTAAAGAAAAACCGGATGATGCCCCTCCGGGAAGTGAAGCCTGGTTTGTAATGATAAATGCTCCCGGCAATAAAGGGCAGGACTGGGAGCGGATGGTTACAGAGGCCCGTAAATCTATTATCAAAAAATTGTCGTCACTTTTAAAAACAGATATCGCCTCACTTATTGAAACCGAAGAAGTGTTGAGCCCTCCCCACATAGAAGAAAAAACAGCTTCGTTTCAGGGGTCCTTATACGGGGCCGCCAGTAATAACCGGTACGCCGCTTTTCTAAGGCATCCTAACTTTAGTCAGCATATTAAAAACCTGTATTTTTGCGGGGGCAGCGTTCATCCCGGTGGCGGCATTCCACTCTGCCTGTTATCCGGAAAGATCGTGTCTCAGCTCGTAACCAAAAAACATCTGTAATTGTTTGAATACATGAAGCAATCCTCAATTTTTCAATTTATAAATGCACATAAAGTACCTGTTGGCATAGGTCTGGTCTGGTTATTTCATATATCGGCCGTAATTGGCATTTTTTTAGGTTACGAGTCGTGGTTCATTTCCTTGACCCCCTTAAACCTTTTAATTATTCTTTTCAGTATTTGCTGGATTTCCGATTTTGATAAAAGCACTCTTTTAGCACTTCTTATACCCTTTTTTGTGGGTATGTTTGCTGAGGCCTTAGGGGTTAATTTTGGGTGGATCTTTGGTAATTATGCCTACGGTAACAATCTGGGGCCCAAATTTTTGGGAGTACCCTGGATGATAGGGGTAAACTGGGCGATCCTGGTATATGTTACCGCTAATATAAGCAGGCAGATACACTCTAATATACTGATCACATCAGCCATTGGAGCGCTTTTAATGACGTCATTAGATGTTTTACTGGAGGTTTCTGCACCCCGTTTTGACTACTGGGAGTTCAAAGAAGGATTTGCTCCTTTGCAAAACTACTTCGGGTGGTTTGGAACCGCCATGGCAGCACATGTATCGTATCAATCTGTTACGAAAGAAGGGCATTTTATATTTTCTTTTCACGTATTTACCGTTTTCACACTTTTTTTCACCATTTTCCTGTTTATATAATTATGAAAACGTACGATTATATAATAGCAGGAGCCGGGGCCGCTGGCTTGCAACTGGCATGGTTCATGGCCAACGATCCTTTTTTTAGGCAAAAACAAATACTCCTCATAGAAAAAGAGCCTAAAAACAAGAACGACCGTACCTGGTGCTTTTGGGAGCAGGGAACAGGCCCCTTTGAGGAAATTGTTTTCAGAGTTTGGGAACAGGCCTATTTTGGGAGCAAAGGGTATTCCAATTCTTTTTCACTGGCCCCATATGCATACAAAATGATACAGGCCATTGATTTTTATACCTACATTTTAGATTTTCTTAAGCAACAGGCCAACATACATATACGTTATGAAGAAGTAAAAGATATACAGGAAACAGATACCAAAGTACGGGTAAATACTTCAAAAGGGTACTACACCGGTAACAAGTTGTTCAGTAGTATCTTTGATCCGCAGGAAATACAGATACAGAAAAAACATCCGGTTTTGTCCCAGCATTTTATAGGCTGGTTCCTTAAAACAGAAGATCCTGTTTTTAACCCCGGGGAAATTGCTTTTATGGATTTTGATATTCCCCAAAGAGGCAATACTCGTTTTATGTACTTACTCCCCTTTTCCAAACATGAAGCACTGCTGGAATATACCCTGTTTTCTGAAAAATTATTAACAGATGAGGAATATGAAAAAGGTATTGAAGACTATCTACAGGAAAAAAACATACGGTCCTATACCGTAACTGCAAAAGAAAAAGGGAGCATTCCCATGACTTCTTTCAATTTCTCAAAAAAAACCACCCAACACCATATGCCCATAGGAACCGCCGGAGGGTGGACCAAAGCCAGTACTGGTTTTACATTTAAAAACACGACTGAAAAAACAAAACAACTCACAGAGTTTTTAAAACACAATACCGACCTTAGAAAATTTAATACCCCGAGTCGCTTTTCTTTTTATGACCGTATTCTGTTGGATATTCTGTTTAGAAAAAATGAACTGGGCAGTATGATCTTTTCCAAACTGTTTCGAAAAAATAAACCACAGACCATATTGCGTTTTCTTGAGGAGAAAACCTCTTTTACTCAAGAACTAAGTATCATGTGGTCAGTTGCTGACAGGAACTTTACCGGTACTTTTTTTAGATGTTTAGTACCACGTTCTATTAAAAAGTACGATTCATAAGGGTCTCTCCGAAAGTACGTAGTACCGATCTGTTTTTATCTGTTATTTCCAGTGTTTCTAATATATCAAAAGCCTTTTGGGTATATGTACTTATCGCATCGCGCGTAGCCGTGGTAGCGCCACTGCTTTCAAAAATAGCTTTTACGTTGCGTATTTTCTGCGAAGGGTCTGTAGGGCGTATGGAGAAAAGATGTTGTAAAGCTTCTGCTTCTTTTGAGGAAGAGCGTAATTGGGCCTGCAGGAACAAATAGGTTTTTTTGTTTTCAATGATGTCGCCACCCACCTGCTTACCAAAAGATTCGGGATCGCCAAAAGCATCCAGATAGTCATCCTGAAGCTGAAAGGCTATGCCAAGATTGCGCCCAAAATCATAAATGGCCTGAGCATCTTCTGTTGAAGCTTCTGCTACGATGGCGCCCATTTGCAAAGAGGCTCCTACTAAAACCGCAGTTTTATACTCTATCATTTTCAGATACTCGGGTATGGTAACATCAGTACGGTCTTCAAACTCAACATCATATTGTTGCCCCTCACAAACTTCTATGGCCGTTTTGCTAAAAAGCATGGCCAGTTTTCTAAAAGTTTCTGCTTCATAATTCTCAAAGAGCCGGTAGGCCAGTATAAGCATTACATCTCCGGAAAGAATACCCGTGTTTATATCCCATTTTTCATGAACGGTTTGTTGACCTCTTCGTAAAGGAGCCGCATCCATTATATCATCATGTACCAGAGAAAAATTGTGAAAAACCTCTACCGCCAAAGCTGCATCAAGCGCCTTTTTATAATCGCCCCCAAATATCTCTGCAGCCATTAGGGTGAGAACAGGTCGCAACCTTTTACCCCCTAATTGAAGTATGTAATGAACGGGGTCGTATAGTCCTTCGGGCTCTTTAACATGGATGGCTTTAGATAAATGAAGAAAAAAAAGTTGCTGATACTCCTGAATAGAACGCATTTATTTTTTGCGCTAAAATACCATAAATCAACTTATCCAGAATCTAAAGTTTTTGTTAAAAAAACGTAAAACCACGGAAACTTTTTATGTTTTTAAAGTTTCCTTACTTACCTTTGTCCCACTTATGAAAGAAGATATAAAGAATAAGGCTACTGAAATGTTCCTCACACTGGGGTTTAAAAGTGTAACGATGGATGATATTGCCAATGAAATGGGTATTTCCAAAAAAACGATATATGCGCACTACCAAAATAAGACCCAGTTGGTTGAAGAGTGCACATTTACGGTTTTTGACCGTATATGTGTAGGGATAGATACTATTTGTGAGTCGGCACCTAACCCAATTGAAGAGTTATATCACATAAAAAAGTTTGTGATGGAACACCTTAAGAATGAAAGTTCATCTCCACATTATCAGTTGCGAAAGTATTATCCCAAGCTTTACGAAAGGCTTATGTGGAAACAGTTTGAAGTAATGCATGACAGCGTGAAAAAAAATTTACAAAAAGGTATTGATCAGGGACTCTTTCGTTCTTCAATGGATGTGGAATTTGTATCTCGTATGTATTTTAACGGGATGCAGGGTATTAAAGATGAAACTTTATTTCCCAAACCAAAGTTTCAGTTACCCATTCTTATGGAGAACTATCTGGAATATCACCTACGGGCCATTGTTACTTTCAAAGGCATGGAAATATTGAGGAAATTCATAACTATAAACAAATCACAAAACTAATGATGAAAAATTTTGGGCTGGTACTTTCGTTGTTTTTTACCACAATTCTTTACCCGCAGGAAAATGCTACCTATCGCTTTTCGTTAGACGAGGCCATTGCCTTTGCACTTGAAAACAACAGAGAGGTTATAAACGCCGCACGAGACATTAATGCCGCCGAAAAACAAAAATGGGAAACTACCGCTACCGGACTCCCTCAAATAAGCGCCAATATTGAATATCAAAACTTCCTTAAGCAAATAGTTTCATTAATCCCTGCAGAGTTTCTTGGGGGTGAACCGGGAGAATTTGCCGAAGTGATTTTTGGTACCAAACAAAATGCTACGGCCACTGCTACCCTGCGGCAATTGCTTTTTGACGGTTCCTATCTGGTAGGACTACAATCTGCCAAAGTATTTTTAGAGATCTCTAAAAATGCCAAAATACGTACCGATCTTGAGGTACGCAAATCTGTGATAGAAGCCTATGGTAATGTATTACTCACCGAAGAAAACATTATTATTCTGGAAAATAACCTGAAGACCCTTCAGAAAAATGTAGATGAAACCCAAAAAGTATTTGAAAATGGGCTTACGGAAGAAGAAAATTTAGAACAATTGCAGATTACACTGGCCAATGTTCAAAATGATCTTAACAACCTGAAAAGGCTCAAGGACATTTCTTATAAACTCTTAAATATTACATTAGGAATAGACCTTAAAGCCAAAGTAAAACTTACAGATCGTTTGGAGGCCCTGACCATGAAAAACCTTCAGGACCCCACTGAGAACAATCCTTTTATTGTAGATAAAAATATAGAGTATCTCATTGCAGACAACAATCTTAAATCTCAGGAACTATTGGTAAAGCTTGAGAAAAGCAAAGCCCTGCCTACACTGGATGCGTTCTTAAACGGAGGATATCAGGCTTTTAGCGATGGTTTTACTTTTTTAAACAGTGACCAGCAGTGGTTTGGGAACTCACTTTTGGGTATTTCCCTAAACATACCCATATTTAGTTCCTTACAGAGGTCGGCGCGAACACAGCGAGCCAAAATTGAGTTTGAAAAGGCAAAATCAGACCTTACCGAAACCGAGCAGCGTATAAAACTTGCCTACGAAAGTGCCCAAAGCGATTATACATTTGCCACCGAGCAGTATTTCACCTTTAAAAAGAACCTGGAACTCGCAGAGCGCATAGAACTTAAAAATCAGATAAAATATACAGAGGGAATTGCTACCAGCTTTGATCTGCGTCAGGCACAACTGCAGCTTTATGAAAGTCAGAACCAGTTTTTAAAGGCCATGATAGACGTGATCAATAAAAAAGCTGCCCTGGAAACTATTTCAGAATCCGGAGACCTTTTATATAAACAACCTTAATAAAGCCTTTGTACTACAAAAACAAACATCTCAAAAAACTGTTAAACCACTTGAAAATGAAACAGACTTATTTAATCCTCGTAGCTTTACTGGTATTGACTGCCTGCGGGGGCGACTCCAAAAAATCTGTAGAGGAAATTATTAGTGAAGGTAATCTGGAGGCAATAAGATCCAAGAAAACAGCCCTTACAGAGCAGTATAAGGCTGTGAGTGAACAACTTAAAAAACTGGACGAAGCTATTGATCGTCTGGATACAGTAAAAAAGTTGCAACTCATCACCGTACTTTCTGTAAAAGACACCCTTTTTAATCATTATGTAGAGCTTCAGGGCAGTGTAGATACCAAACAGAATATCATCATTTATTCAGAATTTGGCGGCCTTCTGTACAATGTTCTGGTAAAAGAAGGGCAGAAAGTAAAAAAAGGACAGATCCTCGCCCGTATTGATGACGGCGGACTTAGCCAACAGCTTGCCCAAATGCAGGTTCAGGCAAACCTGGCTAAAACCACCTACGAGCGTCAAAAAAGGTTATGGGAACAAAACATAGGTTCCGAAATTCAATTCCTTCAGGCCAAAAGTTCATATGAAGCTCAGGAAAAAGCCATAGAGCAAATGAAAAATCAATTGTCTAAAGCAGAAGTAAGAGCTCCTTTTGCCGGAAGCATTGACGACGTGATGGCAGAACAGGGTACTGTAGTAACCCCCGGCATGTCCTTATTTCGAATTGTGAGCTTAAGCGATATGCATATAGAAGCCGAAGTGCCTGAAATTTACCTAACCAGTATTGTTAAGAACACAAAAGTGAAAGTAGAGTTCCCAATTATTGGCGAATCTGTTGATACCAAAGTACAACAGGTAGGCAGCTATATAAACCCTAATAACCGTTCATTTAAAATTGAGATCCCGGTACCCAATACATCCGGAAATGTAAAACCTAATCTTACTTCCCGCCTTTTGATTAATGACTACACCAGTCAAAATGCCATTCTTTTACCGCAAAATGTGATCTCCGAAAATGCTTTAGGTGAACAATATGTATATACCGTAGAATATAAAAACGATAACGGCAGGTACAAAGCAGTGAAAAAAATTGTTGAGACCGGAAAAACCCAGGGAGACCTGGTAGAAATACTTTCGGGTATTAAAACAGGTGATCAGGTAATTATAGAAGGGGCCCGAAGTGTAAAAGACGGGCAGGAGGTATCCATCCTTAAAAACGAAGCTTTATGATCAAAAAGAAGCAAACCGATAAAGAGTTCAGGCTTTCTTCCTGGGCCATAGACAATAAGACCACCATCTGGGTCATGATTGGTATTTTTCTCGTCTTGGGGCTGTCGGCATATCTGAGTATGCCCAGAGAAGATTTTCCCGAAATTAAAGAGACCAAGATCTATATAAGTACCCCGTATCCCGGTAATACCGCAGAAGATATTGAAAGGCTTATCACCGATCCGCTTGAGGATCGCATTAAAAACCTCTCAAATGTAGTAGAGATTCTCTCTACCTCCCAGGAAGACTACTCTATTATCACAGTAGAGTTTGATGAAGATATCAGCGTGGAAGCCGCCAAGCAAAAGGTAAAAGATGAGGTAGATGTTGAAAAAGCAGGAGAAGACTGGCCCACTTTTAATGAAGCCAAAGTAGAGCCTAACGTTTTTGACCTTAATTTATCAGAAGAATTTCCTATACTCAATATCAATATCTCAGGAGACTATCCCGTTGAAAAACTCAAAGAGTTTGCCGAATATCTGGAAGATGAAATTGAAGACCTTCCCGAAATTAAACAGGCCGATATACGGGGGGCCCAGGAAAAAGAGGTAGAAGTAGCCGTTGATATTTATAAAATGATGGCTGCCAAGGTAAGCTTTGACGATGTTATTAATACCATTAAGAACGGAAACCTCACCGTATCTGCAGGAAACCTTATTACCAGTGGCCAGCGCAGAACAATACGCATACTCGGTGAGATCACACAACCCGAACAATTACAAGACTTTGTGGTAAAGTCAAACAACGGTGCCGTATATCTGAGAGATATTGCCAAGATAACTTTTAAAGAAGAAGACAAAACCACCTTTGCGCGTGAATTCGGGCATAGTGTGGTGATGCTCGATGTAAAAAAACGTGCCGGAAAGAACATGATCGAGGCGGTTGAAAAAATAGATGTGATCCTGGAAGACGCCAGAGAAAATGTATTTCCACCCGACGTGGATATTACCGTAGCCAACGACCAGTCTGCCAAGACCCTTAATAATGTAAACGACCTTGTTAACAACATTATTTTTGGTATTATACTCGTAGTTGGGGTGTTGATGTTCTTTCTTGGTTTCCGGAATGCCCTGTTTGTTGGTTTTGCCATTCCCATGTCCATGTTTATGTCATTCATGATCCTGTCTGCCTTAGGTTATACCATGAATACCATGATCCTTTTTGCCTTAATTATGGGGTTGGGTATGCTGGTAGATAACGGGATTGTAGTCGTAGAAAACGTATATCGCTTGATGGAAGAAGAAGGACTCTCCAGAATACAGGCTGCCAAGAAAGGAGTGGGAGAAATTGCTTTTCCTATTATTATTTCCACAGCTACCACCGTAGCAGCTTTTATTCCTTTAGGGTTATGGCCAGGCGTTATGGGGCAATTTATGATGTATTTTCCCATTACTCTCTCTGTAGTATTAGGTTCTTCGCTTTTTGTGGCCATCTTTATTAACTCCATGCTGGTTTCTCAATTAATGGAAACCGAAGAAAAAGTACTTAGCCGTAAGCAGCTTATACGCTTAAGTATTATCTTAGGCGGGTTTGGTTTGCTTATTCTTATTTTTGGCAGGGAAGTACGCGGCCTGGGTACATTAATGATCTTTACCGGTATTATGTTCTGGCTGTATCGCTACGGCCTCAAAGTGGCTGCCAATTATTTTCAACGCAATATCCTTATCTGGCTGGAAAACAAATATCAGCGTTTTCTGGACAGATCACTTTATACCAAACGTTCATTTGCCATTGTAGGCGGTACCTTTTTACTGTTACTGGTTATTTTTGTTCTCTTTGGGGTATCTGTAGGGCAACAGCGTACCAAGATCGAATTTTTTCCCGATAATACTCCCAATCAGATAATTATCTATATAGAGTATCCTGAAGGTACCGACATTAATAAAACCAACAAGATCACTAAATCAATTGAAGGGCGGGTGTATAACGTTATCAACTCTTCCAAATATATCCGTAGCGGGAAAAATATCTTAGTAGAATCTGCCGTATCTCAGGTAGGAGAAGGCGCCGGTAATCCTCAGACAGACGGAGGTTCTTCAGCAGAAATGCCCCATAGAGGTAAGATCACGGCTACCATGCGGGAATTTAAATTCAGAGAAGGGGCCGATAGTGAAAAACTGAGGCAGGAAATACAGGAAAACCTAAAAGGGATCTATCCGGGAGTAGCCATATCCGTAGAAAAAGATGCCGTAGGGCCTCCTGCCGGATACCCTATAAACATTGAACTTGAGGGCGATTCGTATGATGAGCTTATCGTAACCGCAGAAAGTATGCGCGATTATATTAACAGTCGTAACATTGCCGGTATTGAAGAGCTTAAGATCGATGTAAATAAAGGCAAACCGGTAATGGAAGTGGAAGTAGATCGTGAAAAAGCCGGTGAACTAGGTGTGGCAGCCGGCCAGGTAGGTAACCAGTTACGAAGGTCTATTTTTGGAGAAAAAGCCGGTATTTACAAAAAAGATGGAGAAGATTACGATATCTATGTACGGTTTAATGAAGATAACCGCTATAATACCAGTGCACTGTTCAATCAGAATATCACCTTTAGGGATCAGGCCACCGGAAAACTAAAAGAGATCCCTATTTCGGCAGTGGCCCGACAAAAAAATACCGCTGCTTTTAGCGCCATTAAACACAAAGATGTTAAGAGAGTAGTAACTGTATATTCCGGTTTAAAACCAGGCTTTACCGATGCCGGAGCCATTGTAAGCCGGATCCAGGATGAGATGCAAAATTACAAAGGTCTGCCTGCAGGGATCAAAATTGATTATACAGGCCAGATAGAAGAGCAGGAAAAACAAATGCAGTTTCTTATGGGAGCCTTCTTTTCAGGACTCGGGCTCATTATGCTTATTCTTGTTTTTCAGTTTAGTTCCATTTCCAAGCCTACCATAATCATGATCGCCATCTTTCTCAGTTTTGTAGGTGTGTTTGGAGGTATTCTCATTACAGGATCATCATTTGTAATTATGATGACCATGATGGGTATCATATCACTGGCAGGGATCGTAGTAAACAACGGGGTGGTACTACTGGACTATACCCAACTACTAATTGACAGGCGGGTAGAAGCCCTGGAGCTTCCCGAAGGTGAAATGCTCCCCAAAGAAGAAGTACGAAAAATAATTATTAAAGGAGGGAAGGCCCGTTTACGGCCCGTATTGCTAACCGCTATTACTACTGTGCTGGGGCTTATCCCGCTGGCCATAGGATTTAATATTGACTTTTTCTCACTCTTTAACGAGTTTGATCCTAAAATATACATAGGAGGTGATAATGTGATTTTCTGGGGGCCGCTCGCATGGACCGTTATCTACGGACTCATTATTGCCACTTTCCTTACCCTCATTGTAGTGCCCGTATTGTTCTTTATGGTATATAAGTTTAAATTTTACATAAAAAATTTAAGAAAACGAAAAACAGAAGAGGGGGCGCCAGAATTAAAAGAAGCCGCTTAAAAAAAGCCGGGGTTTAAAACCCCGGTTTTTTTCATTCTAAATTATGTTGTAAGTTTGAAAAAATGCTAAATCTACATTCATTTTATGGAGCTTTTCTGGTATTATGTAAAACTGGGCCTTACCCATGTATTGGATATTAACGCTTACGACCACGTACTTTTCTTTATTGCCCTTGCCATTCCCTACACTTTTAAAGACTGGAAAAAAATTATATGGCTGGTCACCATTTTCACCATAGGCCATACCCTTACCCTACTTCTGGCCATTTACGGAATTGTAAGTATTAAAACCAGCCTGGTAGAATTTCTAATCCCCCTTACCATACTGGCTACCGCCTTGTTTAATGTTTTTACAGCCGGTAAACCCGCACGTAAAGAAAAGCTGGGTATTACCTTTTTCTTTACGCTTTTTTTCGGGCTTATTCACGGCCTAGGCTTTTCCAATTATTTCAGACAAATTATTGCGGTAGAAGACAATAAGCTTATCCCCACTCTTGAGTTTGCACTGGGAATTGAAATTGCCCAAATAATTGTGGTACTTATTGTTTTGGTATTGAGTTTTATTATCAGTTCGCTTTTCAGGTTTAATAAAAAAGAGTGGATACTCGTCATTTCGTCTATTGTGGTAGGTATGGCGATCCCCATGCTCATAGAGACCTATCCTTTTTAACTAACATCCTTAGCGGTACTAAATAGCAGCAACCTTCTTTTTTTGGGGTTATTTTATTTTTTGATACTCCCGAAAACAGTACCTTTGTATTCCCTGCCGAAGTGGTGAAATTGGTAGACACGCATGTTTCAGGGACATGTGCCTTTCAGGTGTATGGGTTCGAGTCCCTTCTTCGGCACCAGACCTCCCCTAAGGGGAGGTTTTTTGATTTATAACGTTCTTTGGTCCAGGGTAATAGGGAGAAATGTTGCAGGCATCTATATAATTACTTCTTTTGTGGTGTTTAGTAAGGTTGTGGCCCCATTCTGCGCGTCATTATACCTATGTTGAATAAAGTATAGCTTTGATTTATTTCAATAAACCATAATAAGCCTCTTAAAAGAGGCTTATTATAAATATAAATCACTTATAATGATATTAAAAAATCAAGCTTTTCTTTAAAGCACCTGTTTGGGACACTACCAAATTTTCCTAGTTATTGGACTTTGGTAAGGAAAAAGGAATATAGCATCTATAAAGCTAGGCTCTTTTAAAAAGACAACAAACAATGGCAGTATTT
Source organism: Ascidiimonas aurantiaca (assembly GCF_037646345.1). NCBI lineage: Bacteria > Pseudomonadati > Bacteroidota > Flavobacteriia > Flavobacteriales > Flavobacteriaceae > Ascidiimonas > Ascidiimonas aurantiaca. Next base: position 92,381 of record NZ_JBBEWR010000016.1, read on the forward strand.
ACAAATTTCAACATAAGATATTAACATGTTAAGTACCTGACAATTAGTAATTAAAAATAAAATTGTTAATATCGTTAAATAAATATAATTTTCTTGTGTTCTGATCAACATAGAAATTAAATATCTTTGTAGAGTCAATTTATATTAATTTTCGTCATGAAAAAAACGAGAAGTGCTTCTTATCCAAGTTATACTATACACTATTGCTTGGATTTATGCAAAAAGATTTACATAAATTATGGTTCATACAGAGCGAAAAGAGAAGATATATCTAAAGTTTTAGGCTTGTCTGTTGGTTCATTAAATCAAAAAATTGGTTCAAGTGTCCAGTATTCTTTTTTAGATGTCAAAAACAAAGAAGGGTATCTGGTAACAGATTTATTTTTGAGATTATACCGCCCAAAATCAGAAGAAGATAAAAATGAAGCCTTTTTAGAGGCTTTTAAAAGTCCGACTCTCTATGAAAATCTTGTAAATGTTTTCGAAAACTCGATAATTCCGCAATACAAGGCTTTGTCTAATATTTTATTCCAGGATCATAATATATCAAATAACGCATGTGAGAAAGCAGCTTCTATCTTTTTAGAAAATGCCACTGAATTAAATTTAATTGATGATGATGGAATGCTAATTTTGAAAGGGAATAGTAGTTTGTCGGATTATGAGAATATAAATGAAAAAGAAATAGAAACTAAATCAGAGGTTATAAAACCAAATGATGATACCTCGCAACAGGAGGATCAATTTTCTAAAACAGAGTACATTCAAAATAATTTTGACAATAAGCCCAATGATATAGCTTCTATTATAACACAACCAGTTATTAAAGAGAAAGAAGATCAAAGAGGTTTTGCTAAAACCAATTCTGATGGTATAATCATCAATGTATTATTAAAAGAAAGAAGGACAGCTCAATTAATCCTTCCTAATGATGCAAAAGCAAGCGATTTGGATACGATTACAAACTGGATTAATATGATGAGGCAATCATTTAATTAAATAAAATAACCGCATATATATGCGGTTATTTTTGTGTCAATTTATAATACTTCTTCATTTAGAAGTAACAGACTGGAAAAGTGCAAATACACTGTTCAAAAGTGTGCCGTCTCTCATTAGGATAGGGCTTTTGACTTACAGTCCGAAAACGTCGATGTTCATAGCATCGGCGTTTTTGCATATACAAATATATATAATTAAATTTTTATATTTACAATTTAATTTATTAAAAAATGTCATATATAGTATATATGACATTTTAGTAATTTTGAAAATAGGCAATACTAACATATCAAGCTTATTTATAGCTATATCCGATAACGAAGTAATATTAGTTAAATCGGGATTAGAGGATTTTGTTTCAAATATGAAAAAGATAGATAGTTATGTCAAGTCAAAAACATACTACGATAATCACTTTAAAGAGCATAATATCTTTTACCATCAAAACCCTATAAGTGGGAAGAGGTATACATTTCAAAAAATCAGAAATGAAAAAAGTTGATTTGTTTATTTATCCCTGTTTACAACAAATTGTATATAACTGCCTATTAAATTCTAGTTAGAATGAAATATTCTAAATCATATCAAAATCCTTAAAACTAGAGTATTTTTTATCTTCACAAATAACGATTTGATCTAAAACCTCAATATTTAAGGTTTCTGCGCCTGCAATTATCTTTTCTGTAACTGCAATATCTGCTTTACTTGGCGAAGTGTCTCGGTAGGGTGATTGTGGCAGAGAATAAGTTTTTTACACTTTTTAGCTATGGCAAAATTAAATACTTCTACAGGATCTAAAGCATTTTTATTTAATATGCCTACGGTTAGTAGTTCTATATACTCAATGTCATTCTTTATATTTAACCTACCACCCAGAAATATTCCTTCTTCCTGTGCAATCGGTTTTGCCGTAATAGGATCTTACGCTTAATACGAGCTATGCCTTATGAATTTGCTATACGTATGTCTTCATCCTTTGGCAAGCGTACATTCATAGAGAAAATATTTTTACCAAAGATAGATTTTTACTTAGTTTTTAAAATACTTTCCATTGTCCCTGTCCCATTTGGTATATAGATGCCTATCTTCTGAATCAATATAATTTTTCCTAATCGATCTTGAACAAGCTCATTCGCTCTTTCAAATGTAATCCCCGCATCTTTTGCTAGTGTAGCAACACTGTCTCCTGCTTCCGCAGTCCAGGTACCATAACCATTATTTATCCATCTTCCCAGAGCAGGGTCATAGTTCCTGGCGGTAATGTCATACCATTGCAGGTTCAGTTCATCCTGCAACTCTTTCCCGCCAAACTTCCAGCGTTGGGCCACACTGTTCCCCAGGGCCCCTATACCGTCATTTACCCCACGTACCAATAGCCCGAAAGGGTAATACGTATTCTCTTCGATAAGTTCGTCCTGGGTAATGGTACCATCACCATTACCATCGGTATAACTTATACGAATATTGTCCAGATGGTCTCTATACTGATACACATACCTAAACTGCCCCCCACCGTCTTTATATACATAGCCTTCGGAGGTGTTAAAAAATTGCAGTTGGCCGTTCTCATAGACATACCCGCCTAAATAATCTGTAGTGGTGGTGTTCCCGTTTTCGGTAACAGTCTTGCGAAGCTTGCTCCCAGCGGCATCATAGGTATATTGAACATCCCCATTGGCAAAACTTACCTGGGTGGGTAAATTGAGATGGTTATAGGTGATATTGGTGATGCCCTTGTTATCATCCCGGGTCATGTTCCCGTTACCATCATAAAAGTATTCCGTAGCAGCTTCGGCTCCGTCTCTAAAACCGGTCACGGCACTGGCGGTTATGGCATCATCTACGGCCTGTAACTGATTGCCCTGGTAGCTATAGGTAAGATCATCCATCAATCCAAAACTCAAAGCATTTACATCTCGGTGGCCGTTCCTTGTCAGCCGGGTAATGTTCCCACCTTTGTCATACTGTACCAAGCCCAAGTTATAGTGAATATTTCAAAGAACTAGATAAGCCCCATTAAGAGGCTTGTCGTAAATATAAATTACTGATAATCAAATTAAAAACTCAGGATTTTCCGTAAAGCACCCGTTTGGGACACTACCCAAATTTACTATCTGTTAAATTTCAACAGGATTTTCTTTATTACTAATGTAATTTAATACAGATGACAGCCTATCAAAATCTACGTATGTAAATGGTCTCTTATTATTGCTAAAATGAGCTTTTAGGCTATCAACATCATCAAAAAGAGAACCATTTAATATAATATCTTCTTCGTAAGAGTCCCATTTATCAGCTGGTATAAATCTATAAAAATCTTCTTCAATTTTTATTTCTTCAATATTGCTATCTTTTAACTTTTTTATTGTTAAGTCAAACAACTTACTCAATTCTTCTAATGTTAATGTTTTCATTATTTCTTAATCTTCATTTAAAATTTCTTCACTTAATTTAAATAGGTCATTCAACCCTAAATTCAGTGGATTTATATCATCTATCATACGTCCAAAATCATTATCTCCAAATATTTTCGTGCCAAATTTCTCAACAAATCTTGTCATTTTTTCTCCAAAACCTACAGCTTTTTTACCTATCTCATCAACCTTATCAGGTTTTAAAGAATTGTCTCCAGAACTTCCTGTATCATCATCAGTATTTCCACTATTAATAGTGCCTGCTAAAGTTGTAGAAGAAGCTCCATCTAACTTATCATTCAATTTTTTTAGGTTATCATCTACTTTGTCAATTTGCTCATTTATTTTCTTTAATTCGCCTTCTTGTTTAGCAATCTGTTTTTCTAAAGCTTTTGCTCTCCCTTTAGCTCTTTCTAATAAGACTTCTTTAGAAGGATTGTCCTTTGTCATCTTTTCAAGAGCGTCTTTACTACTATTGCCTATAGGGTCTTTATTAAAATCATCGAGCTTCTGTTTATGCTCTGTTATTAATTTGGTATATGATTTTTGCGACTTAACAAGCTTATTTCTATTCTTGCTTAATGCCTGTATTAATTTTTTAATTATTGGATTTCCGCCTCCAGCCGAAGGCATCATCCCATCATAGTCAATAAAATAAATAGGATTATCAAACGCATAGTTATACGGGCTATGCCTACGCATTTGCTCGGCTAAGGGGTCTATGTTCATCCATCTGCCCAAAGCAGGGTCATAGTTCCTGGCGGTAATGTCATACCATTGCAGGTTCAGTTCATCCTGCAACTCTTTCCCGCCAAACTTCCAGCGTTGGGCCACACTGTTCCCCAAAGCGCCTATGCCGTCATTTACCCCACGTACCCTTAACCCGAAGGGGTAGTAGGTGTTCTCTTCAATAAGTTCGTCCTGGGTAATGGTGCCATCACCATTACCATCGGTATAACTTATACGTATATTCTCCAGATGGTCCCTATACTGATACACATACCTAAACTGCCCCCCACCATCTTTATATACATAGCCTTCGGCTGTGTTAAAAAACTGTAACTGGCCGTTCTCATAGACGTAACCGCCTATATAATCTGTGGTCGTAGTGTTCCCGCTTTCGGTAACGGTCTTACGAAGTTTGCTCCCCGAGGCATCATAGGTATACTCAATATTCCCATTAGCAAAACTTACCTGGGTGGGTAAATTCAGGTGGTTATAGCTAATATTCGTGATCCCCTTATTATCATCCCGGGTCATGTTCCCGTTACCATCGTACCAGTACTCGGTAGTGGCTTCGGCTCCATCTCTAAAACCGGTCACTGCACTGGCCCCTATGGCATCATCTACGGCCTGTAACCGGTTGCCCTGGTAGCTATACGTTAGATCATCCATCAATCCAAAACTCAAAGCACTTACGTCCCGATGGCCATTCCTTGTCAGCTTTGTGATATTACCCATTTTGTCGTATTGCACTAAGCCCAGAGTATAGTTGGGATTCGAGTGGGTGGCGCTTACCAACCGGTTGAGCGCATCATACGTATAGCGATAATGTTTCAAAGAACTGTCGGTATTGGCCGTACGCCAATGGGTCTCACTAATATTCCCGTTATAAAGCGGGGTGGCCCCAGTCTGCGGGTCGTTATACCGGATACTAAAGTTAAACAATTTTGTGGTACTATTCACATCGTTTATACCTTTTAACCAGCCCCGTATATTGTAATTATAGGTTATTTGCTGTAACGGGGTGGTAATTGTGTTCCCTACGTTTTTCTGTACCAGTTGCCCCAGCACATCATACCGGTTCTGGGCCAGTAACTCTTCACTCCCGCTCCCTGTCTGGTGGGTATGCTGCACCAGCCGCCCTTTGGCATCATATTTAAACCGCTCGGTAGTGACAATTACTGCACTGGTACCTTTGGTGTGCCGGGTCACTACTTTTTGGGGGCGCCCGGAAAAGTCCAGCGTGGTCTCTGTTTCATCCCGGGTATCGAGATAGGTGTTGCGGCTACCGCTCCAGATCACACGTCCTTTTTCATCATACCCCATCAAAGTAGTGATCCAGTGGGCGGGCCCTGAGCCTGCCGAAGGGTCCAGTACTTTTACCTGGCTGGCGGTTGCAAGCCCCCGCGTGCGGGTGGTCACCCCCTGCCCGTCTATACTGGCAGGTACGGTAAAGCCGGCTTTGTCAAAATCGTTGTAATCATCATAATAGTTTATACTATATACCTCGGTGATCCCGGTAACAGGAAAGGCATTGTTGCTGTAATATACCTGGGTGCCTCCTATACTCTGGGCGGTACTGCTATGGCTCTCGGTTAGCGAATACTGCGTGGTGTTCTCTGCAGCGGCCTGTACGCTGGCACGGGAAGCAGCACCTGCGGCTGTATAGAGCCCGCTATAGACTACTCTTCCAAAACGGTCGTATTTGGTAAAAAGCCACCGGTTCTGGGTACGTTGCATACTGTCCTGGGTCATTACGGGCCGGTCCAGACTGTTATACACAATATACTCCCAGCCTTTGCCGGGAACTTTCTTTGTCACTACCCGGTCGCGATGGTCATAGGTGTACTGATAACAAAGTTCATTCAGCTCGGCAGTGCTCACCCCGTCACCC
>NZ_JBBEWR010000017.1:0-93241 GCF_037646345.1 Ascidiimonas aurantiaca
AAACGGTCAACGATAAAGATATTTTTATGAATTTAGCATTGTCCTAAAAAGGGTAAGGCTTCAATTTAAAAGTAAGTCATCTTTCAAAAAAAAATATTTCGACAAAAAAAGTTAAGAATTTAATTGCGAATTATGGCTTCGACATAAAGACTTTTGATGTAAAAACATATCCGATTCTTAATAAGGTTTTTAAGGAATCTAATATTTCAAAAAAAAGATATTATAAATATAGAAAAAAATACTTGGATAAAATTGATACACTTCTAAGAGAAAAAATATTGAAATTAAAGTATTTAGATCAAGAAGTTCGTAGGAATACATCAGAAGAAATCAGAATCAAATTAATCGACTCTGTTAATTTAGAAGTTGAAAAATTCTTAATAGATATTTTTTCAAGAAATATTTTCCCTAACGAACATATAATTGGAAATCACACTATAGATAAAAACCCAGCTGTAAACATAGATGTTTTACTCTTGCACACCAGAGATTCAATTAGACTTAATTATTTTATTCCACGGATAAATTCATTTGTTGAAGAAGGTAAATGTCTGCCCTCAATATATTGTGAAATGATAGATCAATATCAAATATATAATGATAAAGAACAAATTTATGGCACATATAATTTTAATGAGCTAAACGCAAAAGAGTATAATTCCATACGTAAAAAAGCTGGTCTACCAAGCCTAGAATATCTACAATGGAAATATAAAAAGATATTAGAAAATTTTTGAAATTGTAGGAAGAAACAAAAGTAAAGGCTTCCCTTATACGAATTGATCATTCCCCCAAAATTAGGATAGTAATTTAAGTTCAAAAAATAGATTTAATTTTACTAAAACAGAGAAGCCTACAGTCCTATAACAATAAACTCAAAAATTAATTAGAAAGTTCTTTAATTTCTAAAACTCCAAAATAATAATTACCGATTTGATTTTGTTGCGGGAAAACCGTAATTGTTAATTTTTTTATTAACCCCCAAATCCTTACCATAACAAACTGCGTTTTGGGTAAGGCTACAAATGAAATAAAACATTTAGTAATTGGTTGAATGATTTTCATTCTATTTAAAAAACTTAGATACACCGAAGATCAAAAAAAATCTATTAAAGTTAATAATCATGAAAGAAAAACTATTTGTATTTCTATTTGACGGATTCTCAGACTGGGAGATTGCATATCTTACTCCGGAAATACACAAGAGTACGCGTTTTGACCTGGTTTACTTCTCCAAGAACACAAATGTCATAACATCTATGGGAGGATTACATATTAAACCGCATATATCACTTCACGAAGTGAGGTATGAAGATATAGACCTACTCGTCCTTCCCGGAGGTACCGCCTGGGAAAAAGGTCAGAATACAGAGATTGAAAAAATTACCAAAACTCTGTTTGAAAATGGGAAACCAATAGCCGCTATCTGCGCTGCTACTACCCATTTGGCACAGTTAGGGTGGCTAAACAATGTAGAGCACACCAGTAATGACCTGAATTATTTGAAAAAAATGGCGCCGGAATATACTGGAGATACGCATTATAAAAACGCACTGGCAGTATCCGACAAAAACATAGTTACCGCAAATGGCATCGCTCCCATTGAATTTGCCAGAGAAATTTTCAGGATTATTAAATTGTATGACGATGATACCACAGAAAAATGGTTTCAATTGTTTAAAAACGGGGTTTGGAATGAGTAACATCCTGTTCTACGATTTTTTTAAAAGAACCGGCCCTTTTAAAACACACATTTCTCAACAAATGATGTTTAAAATATCTTTTAAATTAAACACTTGTTTAAATCAAAAGATTAAAGTAATTTTGTTTTAAAGATATCTATTATGAAAATAACAACTTCCCCGACAGATACCGAAGAAAAAATAAAACAGGCAGCGCACAAACTCTTTCAGCAAAAAGGTTTTGCCGCTACTAAAACCAGGGATATTGCAGAAGAAGCAGGTATCAATGTAGCATTATTAAATTACTACTTTCGAAGCAAACAAAGACTGTTTGAACTGGTTATGCTAAAAACCATAAATGACTTCTTCTCAGGCCTTGATACCCTTTTGAATACTACAGAGACCAGCTTGGAAGAAAAACTACAGCTTTTTGTAGATCACTACATTGATTTTTTACTGGATAACCCCGATGTACCCACCTTTATAATTATGGAACTGCGTGCCCATCCGGAAAAATATGCAAAACAACTGGGAATAGCGCATCGTATTCGCCATTCTGTTTTTATCAAACAGTTTCAGGAAGCTTTTGCAGAGCAGCGTACAGATTTAAATCCTGTTCACATATTGATGAATTTGTCTGCACTGGTTGCTTTTCCATTTGTATCGGCACCACTCCTTAAAACAGCTATGCCTATGGATGATACTCAGTTCAGGCAATATATGCAGGAGCGTAAAAAACTTATTCCTAACTGGATTCTAAATATGTTACAGTCATGAAAAAAATTTATTTATTAATTAAACAAATGATTAAATCAAATATTTTAAAAAAAAGAATTTAAAATTTTGATTATTGCTATACTCTCGGGGCTTTCCGCATCTCTTTCTGCACAATCTGATGCTATTGAAGGTAAATGGTTTGCTGAGGAGATGGATAATTCAACCATTGTTATCTCCGGAAAAAAAGAAGCATTTTTTGGGAAAGTTGTTGAATCAGACAATGCTGAACACCTGGAGAAGAATATCTTAAAAAACTTTGTGTATGATCCCGAAGAAAATCACTGGAAAGGAAAAATATTCAGTCCAAAAAAGAATATGATCATTCAGGCCACTATTACCATGATAGACCGTTCTAAACTAAAAATAGTGGGTAAAAAACTTTTCTTTACCAAAACCATGTACTTCACCAGAATAGAAACCAGATGAAACTCTATAAAATTTTCCGCAAAACTCCTTTTTTTCTAAGTGCCTCAACCTGGATGAAAAAAGAGGACCAGCCTGTTCACAGCAGCAAAACATCCCGTAAGGCCGTTATTATTCCTGCATTGCTGATGCAGTATGGTAGCATGAGAGATAAAATAAAGGCCGTAAAACATGTAGGTCCTTATCTAAAAGAAATCTTTACCGGTATGCGTAGCAGTGCACGAGGTGTGGCCCACAATCCCAAAACCACTGTAAAAAAGATCGATACAGCCACTCTTAAAGAACTGGAAGCCTATGCTTCCGAATTAGGCATTTCCAAACTGAGTTATACAAAAGTGCATCCCGATTTTATCTTTAAAGATTTCAGGATACTTTATGATAATGCCATTATTCTGACCATGGAAATGCGACGGGAAGACATGAAAAATAATCCTTCCGAACCTGCCACCAAAGAAATCATGCGTACCTATGCAGGACTGGGAACAGCCGTAAACAAAATAGCAGCATTTCTGCGTGCCCGTGGTTTTAGTTGCCAGGCGTCTCCCGCAATGGGAGGTGACATTATGACTACGCCTGTTGCTGAAGTAGCAGGTATGGGAGCCGTTGGGAAAAATGGCCTGCTTATTACACCCGAGTTCGGACCCTCCTTACGTCTGGCAGCTGTTTTTGTAAATATCGATAACCTCCCACTGGTAACGCTCGAAGATAATGAACACCTTTGGATACGGGATTTCTGTGAAATATGCAATAAATGTGTACGCTCCTGTCCCGGTAATGCCATTTATGAAAAAACTAAAATATTAGATGACGGGTACCCTCAGTTTATAGACCGGGAAAAATGTGCTCCGCATTTCTCCAAAAACTGTAGCCGCTGCATTTCCTCCTGTCCGTTTTTTTATGGTAATTATGAAGAAATAAAAAAACGGTACGAGATCCAGATTGCAAAGGAAACAAGTGAAGATCTCTCCAATCTGAATTAATTAAAATAGCAGATCCAAAATACAATTACCGTACCTTAAGGGGTAATCATTACCATCCGGGTAATTTTCCGGAGCATAAAATCGGTGATCATCTTACCCGTATCTGGTTTATCGATATAAATGGTGAACAGATAGTATTATCAGACCTTCTGGAAAAGCCTACTATATCGGAAGTTGAAGAACAATATTCTGCGTGTTCCTAAGGTTGCCACAAATCAGTTACTAAATTAACAGGCGCAAAACTACCTGGCTTTACATTATAAATACTATCTTAGAGAAATTACCTTTACATCTTGTTCAAATATTAGCCATATAGCCATGAGAAAAATATATTTTGTATTCATCTTTACTTTTCTATCATTGGGAAGTAATGCGCAAAGCTTTGTTGGTGCCTGGGAAGCGTTTACCACTTCTCAGGATGGTGAACCGATAAGGAACGTAGTTATTTTTTCAGAAAAATATCAGGTATCTACCTGGTTTCATTCAAAAACGGGAGCTTTTATTAAAACAAACGGAGGATCGTGGAAACTGGAAGGAAATACCATGACCGAAAAAATTGAATTTGATACAGATAATCCTGAGCGCGTAGGTTCAGAAATACGTTTCAAAATCTATAACCACGATACTATAATGGGTATTGCAGGAGATACCATGCGGTGGCGTAGAATAGATTCAGGTGCCCCCGGCGAATTACGGGGGGCGTGGCTAATGTCCGGCAGAGTACGTGACGGTAAAACGCAGACAAGGGACACTAACCGACCAAGAAAAACCATGAAAATTTTATCTGGCACCCGTTTTCAATGGATCGCCTATAATACAGAAACCAAACAATTTATGGGTACTGGCGGAGGCACCTATACTACCCGAAACGGTAAATACACCGAGAACATAGAATTCTTCTCCAGAGATATTGCCAGAGTAGGACTCAGCTTGCATTTTGACTACAGTTTGGTAAAAGGGAACTGGCATCATTCTGGGAAATCAAGTAAAGGAAACCCTATTTATGAGATATGGAGCCGGCGGGAGTACTAACCCACTTACATGAACGGTTACGCGTTAAAATATCAAATTATTATGTTAAACCTTAGTCGTCTTTATCAAAAGATCGCAAAAAATGATAGTTTTTACCTAAATTAGAGCATCTAAATAGTTTGTTTTTAACAAACCCTAATAGTAAAAACAAAAGAAAAGGTTCTTTTATTAATATTCATGGCTTCTTTTTCCAAACCATTCACAACCGGTTTACGTAAATTTCTGAATAATGACTGGACGATTACCCTGGTCGCTACGATGATCGGCGTATATCTTGGTATTTACTTCAACAATTATTATACCCACCAGCAGCAAATTGAGAGAAAAAACGAGGCTTTTGAAGATGTACTTACCGAACTTGAAGACAATCAGCAATTAATAGTCTCCTGGGACAGTATTTCCCGATACTACTATGCAGCGTTTGAAACATTAAGTCTGCATATGGAAGATGACCGCAGAGAATTGCAGATACACCCTGATACCATGAGAGTACTTCAAAAAAAGTATGGTAGCGTTTTTTCAATAATTGATTCGGCTAAAGCCAAAAATAAAGAGTTTACATATAACATTTCCATAGAAATGGATCTCAACTCTCAATTGATACTCATACCTCAATATGAAGTGGCCTGGGAAGCTATGAAAAGCACAGAACATTTAAAATTCATAAGCTTTGATTGTATCAAGATTATAGAAATGTACTACGGTTTGTTTGCAAAATCAAACATACGCAGAGAGCGATGGTTTGAGAGTATTCTTAAAGGAGATATTGAGACCAGGGAAAAAAGAGAAAAAATACTCATGGACTGGCGTATGGAGAATCACATCAATAAAAGTTTAATTGATATGTACAACCAGGTTGAAGGACAATTAAATAACTGTAAATAAAAGCCTTTTACTTCATTGTGATCTCTCTGTATGTGAGAACAGGAATTTTAATAATTACGTATCTTTGATAACATAAAAATTTTTATTCTTTACAGACGTATAATCACAGATTAAGGTAAAATAAGCTGGTAAGATAGATATGGATACGATAAAAGCTTTGCTGGAACAATTGATCTTACATACCGAAGATGCAACAAGAAAAGAAAACTACCAAAAGCTTCTTTCGCTCCTTTCTGAAATAGAAACAAAAAATTTGTCAGAGCAAAAAAAAGAAGCCCTTCACAATCAATTAGAAAATATACAGATACAGTTACAACGGGGTGTTTCTAAAAAAGAATACAGCAAAATGATAGAATATTTCAAACACTTCCTTATTCATGAGCTAATGCTGATACCTAAGGGACATTATCGTGCTTTAGGAAACGGGCTGGGTGTTGCTCTAGGTTCCGGATTAGGACTTACTTTTGGGGTTTTGGTACATACACCCTGGGGGTTAGTGTACGGTATGTTATTGGGTAGTATTTTAGGGCTACTGGCAGGATTGTTTATTGGAAAAACACAGGACCTCAAGGCTGAAAAAGAACAACGTGTACTAATATATCTGTAAACACATGTAAACTCTAAACCATATAAGAAGTACCCCCTACCATACAAAACCATAAAAACAATGACTTTGCAGAAAGAAAACTCTAAAAAAACCAGGATCGTTTCTATTGTAGCAGGGCTAATAAGCTTTGTTGTTGCTTATTTGGGAATACAGTACTTTTTATCCCGTCCTGATTTTGAGGCTCAAATGAAAGAAGCCGCTTCTGAGCTTAATGAACAACTCCCCATGATTATAGATGAATTTACCCGGTTAGATAGTGCTACTGTAGTAAGTAAAAGCCGGTTTGCCTATCATTATACACTGAAAAATGTTGCCAAACCGGAAGTAAATCTCGATACAGTTGCCAAATATATAAAACCCGGTATTATAGAAAATATAAAAAACAGTCCTGAACTAGCCCCTTACCGAGAGAATAAAATTACTATGGATTATGTTTATTACGACAAAGACGGGTACCTGGTTACTACGATCTCGGTTACTCCCGACCTATACACAACGGAATAAAGTCTCTGTTTCTGTTAGAATTAACTAAAAAACAAGTATATGCTAGTGCACCTCTTACTCCTTTTAAGACCGTAGTACACGCTCCCTGAGAAAAGGCAGTAACTGGTCGAAATCTATTTTTTGTTGATCTCCTGTTTCCATTTCTTTTAATACCAGTTTGTTTTCTTTAAGTTCCTCTTCCCCTATCAATACTACAAAAGGCACATGCCTCTTATTAGCATAACTCATTTGTTTTTTCATCTTAGCAGCATCGGGATATATTTCTGCTTTTATTCCTGCTATGCGTAATGTCTTAATAAGTATTAAAGACTCCAGGGCTTCTTCGGTGCCAAAATTAATAAAAAACACATCCAGAGAACGGCTCAAAAAATCCGGGAAGAGGTTTAAGGTTTCCAACACCATATAAATACGATCCAATCCAAAAGAAATCCCTACTCCACTTATATCTTTTAAACCAAATATTCCCGTAAGGTCATCATAACGTCCGCCACCGCCAATAGAACCTATACTAACTTCCTCTGGAGCGGTTACCTCAAAAATAGAGCCTGTATAATAATTAAGGCCTCTCGCCAGAGTAACATCTACTTCGGTACGAGTACTTGTAAGTTGTAGTTTTTCAAGAGTATCCAGCAAAAATTCCAGTTCCTGTATGCCCTGGAACCCCGATTGAGATCCGGCCAGCATGGTTTTTAACTGCTGTAACTTCTCACGGTTATTACCCCCAAAGTGAAAAAGAGGATGTAGTTTATCCAAAGCTGCATCAGAAATACCTTTGTTTTTCATTTCATTTCTTACGCCTTCTGCTCCTATTTTGTCCAGTTTGTCAAGGGCCACAGTAAAATCGGTAAGCTTGTCTTCGGCTCCAATTACTTCGGCTATCCCTGCCAGTATTTTTCTGTGGTTGATCTTGATAGTAACTCCCGGTATCTTCAATGATGTAAATACGGCATCATACAATTGAACGAACTCTACTTCCTGTAATAACGAACGGGAACCAACCACATCGGCATCACATTGATAAAATTCTCTAAAGCGTCCTTTCTGAGGACGATCTGCACGCCAAACCGGTTGTATCTGGAATCTTTTAAAAGGAAAGTCTATAGCGTTCTGATGCATCACTACATAACGGGCAAAGGGAACCGTGAGGTCGTATCTGAGGGCTTTTTCTGAGATATGGGAGGTAAGCGTTTTGGCATCTTTCTCTTTATAAACCGTATCGCTCACTTTGGAAAGATAATCGCCTGAATTAAGTATTTTGAATATAAGCCGATCACCTTCATCGCCGTATTTTCCCATCAACGTATCGGTATTCTCAAAGGAAGGCGTTTCAATGGGTTGAAAACCAAAAGTTTTAAAATGAGAACGTATAGTATTTATGATGTAATTACGTCTCGCCACTTCGGTGGGAGAAAAGTCCCTGGTTCCCTTAGGTATTCCCGGTTTTTGTGCCATGAAATCAACGCTTTTATGTATGGTGCAAATATCTTAATTAAATTCTTATTTCATGAGGTTTTCATAAACTGTTGTAAAGACCTGTACAGTGTTCCATCACTTATCACGGCCCCTTGTTTGATAAATAAAAAAATATCGGTAAATCGGTCGTCAGAATAAGATTTAGATGCCGTATAAAGGCTTACCGTTTCATCCATAATATGCTCCTCCAGCCATCGTAACCCTTCATAGGTCATAAAATTAGTTACGCTTTCATCAACTTTTACGGCTATAAGATGAATTTGTTCTTTGTCGAAAAAAAACAACTGCATGCTATGGGGAGCTATATGATCCAGATAAGATACTTTACCTAGTACCCCCTCCCATATTAGATCACTAAATATATCCAATTCCTGTTCTACGATCTCAGGCTGTTGCTTTTTAAGGTCCTCCCACTCTGCCGCTGTAATTGATTGTGTTGCCAGAAAATTTATAAACTCCTGATGTAACTCTTCAAATTGCTCTTTTGTAAGTCGTGCGTACTTCATATCGTTTAACAGCAAATCATTTTTCAAATGGAAAAAGGACTGCCTTGAGGCAGTCCTTTTTTATACAAATAAAAAGCGTGCTAAATTACTTAGCTGCTTCTCCGGCTACTTCAAAAGGCATTTCAACGATCACTTCACGATGAAGCCTGATAGTAGCATTATATTTTCCGGTTCTTTTAACTGTTCCCCCGGTTACACTAATGTATTTCTTATCTACAGTAAAGCCTTCTTTTTCAAAAGCCTCGGAGATATTTGCATTATTAACAGATCCAAAAAGCTTACCTCCTGCACCGGCTTTTACTGTGATTTTCAGTTCAAGCGCTTTAATTCCATTGGCCAGCTTCTTAGCATCATCTACTATCTTTTTCTCTTTAAAGGCTCTTTGCTTAAGATTTTCGGCCAGTACCTTTTTAGCTGAAGGAGTAGCCATTACAGCAAAACCCTGAGGAATAAGATAGTTACGGCCATATCCATTCTTAACCATTACAATATCGTCTTTGAATCCTAGATTCTCAACGTCTTTCTTTAAAATCAGTTCCATAATGTTTCCCTCCTTATTATTTTAACAAATCAGCTACATATGGCATCAAGGCCAGGTGACGGGACCTTTTAATGGCTACTGATACTTTTCGCTGATACTTAAGTGAAGTACCGGTTAATCTTCTGGGAAGTATTTTGCCTTGCTCATTTACAAACTTGAGTAAAAAATCAGGGTCTTTATAATCAATATACTTGATACCCGACTTCTTAAAGCGGCAATACTTTTTGGTTTTTGCAGTTTCTATATTAAGAGGAGTAAGATACCTGATCTCTCCGTCTTTTTTTCCTTTTGCCTGTTGTTCTATTGATGACATGATTTCTTAAGCTTTTTGTTTCATTTTATCTCTTCTTCTCTCTGCCCAGGCAACTGCATGTTTATCTAACTTTACTGTTAAATAACGCATTATACGTTCATCTCTCCTGAACTCGGTCTCAAATGGAGAAATAGCCTCTCCGGCTACTTTGAATTCAAAAAGGTGGTAAAAACCACTTTTTTTATTTTGAATGGGATACGCTAGTTTTTTAAGACCCCAATCTTCTTTTGATACAAATTCTGCCCCCCGGGAAACTAAGAAATCTTCGAACTTCTTAACTGTTTCCTCTATCTGTACATCAGATAAAACGGGATTCAAAATGAAAACAGTTTCATAATGGTTCATATATTACTTTTTAAATTTAAGGGTGCAAAAATACGGTTTTTTTAGCGATTACCAAAATAAAACTGACATACAGCTTCTAACATCGAGAAAAACCCCCCTTTTTATTAACAAATATTGCCCTTTAACAATTTTTTCATTAAAATTGTGTTAAATAAATAATGCGTTTATTTCCAAGAAATCTATGAGGTTAAATTGTATAATTGTTGACGACTCAAACTTACAGCGTATGGCGGTAGCAAGGTTAATTAAAAACCACCCTTCACTTAACCTTGTCGCTGAGTACAGCAATGGTATTGAAGCAAAAAACGGGCTAAAGAATGAGAAGATCGATCTTATTTTTCTCGATGTTGAAATGCCTGTAGTAAGTGGCTTTGACCTTATAGAGTCTCTGGACTCTCCTCCACAAATTATTCTGGTAACCGGTAAAGCAGATTATGCCCTTAAGGCTTTCGATTATGATGTAACCGATTATCTGCATAAGCCCATAACAAACGAACGCTTTGAAGCTGCAGTTAAAAGAGCCATTGAGAAATACCAGCTTAAAAATGCTTCTAAAGAAGACGAGGAACATATTTTTGTAAAAAGCAACCTTAAAAAGCGCAAAGTATTACTCAGTGAGATTAACTGGGTAGAAGCACTGGGGGATTATATCAAACTGGTGACTGATTCTGCCAATATCGTAATCCTTTCTACCATGAAATCCTTTGAGAAAGAATTACCCAGCGATCGTTTTCTTCGAATACATAAATCCTATATTGTTAACCTCGATAAGGTACAAAAGTTTAACAGCAAGAATGTAGAAGTGAATGGCAAGCTCATACCTTTGAGCCGTAATAAAAAAGCTGAACTCACCGAAGCGTTAAACAATGCCTAAAGGTTAATAGGCATCTACATTGTAAATGACTTTTATGCTTCGGTATTCAGAAACTGCATGAAAGCTTTTATCTATCCTTTTTATGACTCCTTTTGTTTGTGAAAGTGACTGTTTTTGAGGCACTTTAATTAAAAGGTTTTTAATATATTCATTACGTATTCTGCTTACTGAAGGAAACTCTGGCCCCAATACATATTCTCCAAAGGTATTTCTCAGGGATTTCGCATACCAGGATGCCCCCTGATTAACTTTGTTAAAATCTTTATGCCTGAAAGTAATTTTTATAAGACGGAAAAAAGGAGGATATTTAAATTGCCTTCTGTGATTAAGCTCATCCTTAAACATACCTTCATAATCATTCACAGATGCCTGTTGTAATATCTGGTGATAGGGATTATAGGTTTGAATAAGCACCTTACCTCTTTTAAGGGTGCGCCCTGCCCTGCCTGCTACCTGTTGAATAAGGTGAAAGCTTCTCTCAAAAGCCCGAAAATCCGGATAGTGCAATAATTGATCGGCATTCATGACCCCTACCAAGGATACATTCCTGAAATCCAGTCCTTTAGTTAACATTTGAGTCCCTACCAGAATGTCGGTTTCCTGTTGTTCAAAACTGGTAATGATCTTTTCATAACTATACTTACCGCGGGTAGTATCGGCATCCATACGTGCTATAGCTGCTTTTGGAAAAAGTTCTTGTAACTCATGTACTACCTGTTCAGTACCAAAACCTTTAGTTGTGACATCTGCACTACCACAGGCCTGGCAGGCCAGTTGGTTGGCCATATGATACCCGCAATAATGACAACGCAATTGGTTTTTATGTTGATGAAAAACCAGACTTACATCACAATTGGGACATTGAGGAGAGTGACCACACAAATTACATTCTACCACAGGTGCAAAACCTCTCCGGTTTTGGAACAAAATAACCTGTTCGCCCTCTCCCAAAGTTTCAGTAATAGCTTCGATGAGTCGGTCTGAAAAATGGCCCTTCATTTGTTTTTTTCGGTACTTCTCTTTAATATCTATCAGCTCCATTTCAGGAAGCAAAACATTCCCATAGCGTCGGGTAAGATTGACCAGGCCATACTTTTCCTGAAGTGTATTGTAATACGTTTCTAATGCGGGAGTAGCAGAGCCCAAAAGCGTTTTAGCCTTGTGAAAGGATGCCAGTACAATAGCTGCATCTCTCGCATGATATCGCGGCGCAGGATCGTATTGCCTGAAAGAAGTTTCGTGTTCTTCATCAACAATTACCAGGCCCAGATTACTAAACGGTAAAAATACTGATGAGCGGGCACCCAGTATAATTCTTGCCTTAGATCTATTACCTAGTACATTGTTCCAGACTTCAACCCGTTCATAAATGGAATATTTGGAATGATACACACTAATGGTATTCCCAAAATAGGCCCGTAATCGAGAAATAAGCTGAGTGGTAAGTGCTATTTCAGGTAATAAATAAAGTACTTGTTTCCCTGAAGCCACTACCTTTTCTATAAGCTTTACATATACTTCTGTTTTTCCCGAAGAAGTGACTCCGTGTAACAAGACTACATCTTTGTCTTTAAAGCACTGTTGTATTTGATCTAAAGCAGTTTCCTGATACTCGTTTAATGTTCTGGAAATACGTGCTTCTTTTTCCTCAAATGTAACCCGGTCTGTCTGGATTTCATAAAACTCCAGGACTCCCTTTTCACCCAATGCGTTGATCACCTGTACGGAAACCCCACTTTCTTCGGCAAGCTGCTTAAGTTTAATTGGTTTTTTAGAAGAGGCCATTATTGAGAAAAGAGTAAGCACTACCTGCCGCTGCTTATGGGCCCTGGTTAAATTATCAAGTAATTCATGAAGCGCTTCTTCCCGGTTATATTGATCATGTAGCTTTACATACTTTACCATCTTGGGACGGTACTGTTCGTACACTTCTTCTTTAAGGGCCACTATTTTTTTCTGCATAAGCCTTTGAAGCAAGGGCATTACATTTTTTCGGTCAGTAATAGCGCCAATCTCCCTTATGTGTAAAACAGACTGCTGCTGCAAGGCTTCATGTACTAACCATTCATCATCTTTCAGTGTGGCGGTATCATCGTTAAAAAGTACGCCTCTTGTAATAATGGTTTCACTTTCTAACAAAAAAGCACCCGGAACGGCTGCCCGAAATACATCTCCTATACTACACAAATAATAATTGGCCAGCCATGACCAATGCTGTAACTGAACTGCATTTACTAATGGATACTCATCTAATACACGATCAATATTCTTTGCTTTGTATATTTCCGGAGGGGTGGTATGCACACGTGCCACCAGAGCTGTGTATATTTTCGATTTTCCAAAAGGTACTGAAACGCGCATACCCGGCTTGAGAAGAGCTGCTTCTTCCTCAGTAAGCCGATATGTAAAAAGACGTTCTACCGGTATGGGTAGAATAACATCTGCAAAAAAGCTCATCCCGCAAATTTAGTTTTCTCCTGTATGCAGAAAAACCATATTATCTTAAAAATAAATAACCGGATACTACCGCTATTTTACTTTTCTCCATTGTTGTGTTCTGTAAAACATGGCTACATATCCGCGTACATTAAGAACATCAGGGTTCTCTTCTTCTACCCATATCTTACAACGATACTCTTTTCCCTTAGTGGGGTCAAGTATAGTGCCTCCTGAATAAGAAGTACCGTTTTTTTCAAGAGCCTCTACAATGATCATTCCCAAAATGGGTTTATTTTTTTTGGTACCCGGACAGCGGTCACACTTCTTATTCTGCCGGTCTTTGCGAAGTATTTCCACGATCTTACCATACACCTTACCTTCTTCCTCATAGATCTCAACGATGGATTTTTCTTCTCCGGTCTCATCATCAATGGTTTTCCATTTTCCGAAAATATCCTGAGCAGAAACTACCAAACTCAGAAGACCTAAAACCCAAGTAAAAAACATTTTTTTGCTACGCATAATCAATCCTTTTTTTGAAATATACTTTATTTTTTTCTTTTCAACCTGTGCAGGCTCACATTTAATTCAAAGCCCAGCAACAGAATATTACTGTTGATCCATATGTACAGCATAAGTATTAATAAAGCTCCAATAGACCCGTATAATTCATTGTACTGTGAAAAATTCTCAATGTAAATACCAAAAAGAAATGTAGTGACAATAATGAGTAAAGTGGTAAGCATGGCTCCCGGGGAGAAAAAACGCGATTCTTTACCGGTAGTAGTACCAAAATAATAAAGCAGGGCTGTAGAAATGTAGATCATGAATATGAAAAACACATATTGAGCTACTGATACTGACAATTCGAGATTCTCCAGATAGCCTTCTTCTTTAAGAGCTTCCAGTATGTATATCTCAAAATATATAAATCCAACAACGGTAATAAGCAGTAAAAAAGCCATAATAATTGCTATGCCGACAGCCATAAAGTACTGACGTATCACATTTCGGGTAATCGTGATATGATAGGAGTTCTCAAAGGCACCAAAAATAGCATTTATACCATTGGCCATTAAAAAAATAGAAAGCACAAAAACAGAAGATAAAAGTCCGCCTCTCCTGTTTTTGGCAATATCTTCAAAAACAGTGTCAAAAAAATCAGAAGTTCGCGGAGGCAACAGACTATCTATAAAAGCCAGAAAGTCATTTTGAAACTCTTCTATTGGCACAAAAGGCACCAGGTTAAGGATAAAGAGGAGAAAAGGAAAAATTGCCATGAAGAAACTGAAAGAAATAGCACCTGCCCTATAAGTAAGTGCCCCTTTTATGATCCCAATAGCATACATTTCCATAAGGTCGTACAATGATAACCCCTCAAGTGCTTTTAGTTTTATGCTTTTTAAAAATCTTACTATCCAGTTAATTACAGGAATTTTTTCGAGCTTCTCTTCTATCTCCTGCGACATATTAAACCGCTTTTAAACTAAGGTCCATGTTATGTACCGAATGGGTAAGTGCTCCCGAAGAAATAAAATCTACCCCACACTTTGCATATTCTCTAAGCGTTTGTTCATTGATCCCTCCGGAGGATTCTGTAAAACAGCGATCTCCAATTAAAGTAACAGCTTTTCTTGTATCTTCGTAATTAAAATTATCCAGTAATATACGGTACACTCCCTCATTCGATAAAATTTCCTGTACCTCTTCCAGATCTCTTGCTTCTACAATAATTTTAAGGTCTTTATTGATTTCGCGTAAATACGCCTGCGTTTTATGAATGGCCTGAGTGATACCTCCGGCAAAATCAATATGATTATCTTTTAACATGATCATATCGTACAAAGCAAAACGATGATTTTCACCGCCCCCTATCTTTACGGCCCATTTTTCCAAAGCCCGGATACCCGGAGTTGTTTTTCGGGTGTCCAGTATTTTAGTATCTGTACCCTCCAAAAGTTTTACAAAATAAGCAGTTTTAGTAGCAATAGCGCTCATACGCTGCATTGCATTTAATACCAGTCGCTCGGCTTTTAAAATAGAACGGGAACTGCCCGAAACGTAAAATACCTCATCCCCATAACTCACAGGGTCGCCATCTTTGCGAAATATTTCCAGAGAAAGTGATGGATCAACATGTTTGAAAATCATTTCTGCAAAGGCCACCCCAGCAATGTTTCCGGAGTCTTTAACCAAAAGACGTGCTTTTCCTTTTGCGGAAGCCGGCACACAGGCTAACGAACTGTGGTCGCCTTCACCCACATCTTCCCGTATGGCATTTTGAATAATACGTATAAGTTCTTCGCGGAACCAGGGCTCTGATATCATTTCGTGCAATTTGATGCTAAAATAAAGAATAGGTTTCAAATTAAAATTACATTGCTTCATTTTCCCATACTAATAAACCTGTAATTTTGTAAAAAAGAACGCTGACCACTACCCTAATTTATATTTTTGAGCATGCAGATAAAACTAATGGTATTAGGCAAGACAGATGACCCAAACTTTAAAAACCTGATAGAAGAGTACAAAAAAAGATTGTGTTTCTATACACGATTTGAAATTGAATGTATTCCCGATCTAAAAAATGCCAAAAACATGAGTGAAAACCAGCAAAAAGAAAAAGAAGGATCGCTTATTCTGGATAAAACCCGGGGAGCTGATGTGGTAGTGCTTCTGGACGAAAAGGGGAAAAACTACACATCTGAAGAATTTGCAGGATTTTTACAAAAAAAAATGAACGCAGGTACACGCAATCTGGTCTTTGTTATAGGTGGCCCCTATGGTTTCTCTAAAGCGGTTTATGAAAAGTTTCCCACGCGTATTTCACTTTCAAAAATGACCTTCTCCCATCAAATGATACGGCTTTTCTTTACCGAACAACTTTACCGGGCATTTACCATCCTGCGTAACGAGCCTTATCACCATCGGTAGCATTTTACAATCTCGCAAGTTCTTCAGCTATATTTTCACGTGCCTGGGTTTCAAAACGATCATAAAACCACGATGTATGAAAGATCTTTGGTAAATTCAAAAAGGTGGTCAACACTTTTTTGCGTCCCCGTTTATAAATAAAATCAGGGAACTTTTGATATTCCTCGCGAACCTGCAGACAATATTCCTGATAAGCTTCCGGTACCGCCCCTAAAATAGAAAGATCTGCATCGATCAAATAATTTGTATCCTCATCCTCACAAGGTTTATGGGTTTTGGTAGCCAAAATGTGTTTTCGGCATCTGGTTATCTGCAGATCTGTAAAAAGAAGCGTCTTCATGTGCAAAGCCGCTATACGTGCACTTTTTTCTTCGTTATCCCTGCGACCCGGTTTATATACAATATCATGATAAAAAAGTGCGCAGAGCAACACATCCCAATCGTCAATAAAAATTTGTACTCTTTGTAACAACTCATACATATATGCCAGGTGTTTTAAAGTATGATAATGCCTGTCGGCCCCTGTATAAGACACGTATAATTCTCCCCAACAGTTATTTGCCAAGGATAAATCATCAGTGTGATTATTCATAAGAGAAATATACAATTCCTGAGATAGCATGTGTGAAAAGATAACTTTCTTAAAAATAGTGAATACATTTCAGATAGCTTCTGTATCATGCAATGAAAATGTAACTTTGCCCTTCAAAAATAAATTACACAATGCAATGGAACTGGTCTTTGCTACCCATAACAAAAACAAAATAAAAGAAGTAATCCCTTTACTTCCAACAGGAATTAAGGTCTTAAGCCTGGATGATATAGGATGTAAAGAAGATATTGCTGAAACAGCAGCAACCCTGGAGGGGAACGCTCTGCTAAAAGCAACCTATATTAAAAAAAACTACGGATATGACTGTTTTGCCGATGATACCGGCCTGGAAGTTGAAGTATTACAAGGTGCTCCGGGGGTATATTCTGCGCGATATGCCGGAGAACAAAAAAACACCGAAGCCAACATAGAAAAGTTACTGTATGAAATGAAGGAGCACCTTAACAGAAATGCGCGTTTTAGAACTGTAATTGCCCTTAGTATGGGAGAGCATGAAAAAGTGTTTGAAGGAGTGGTAGAGGGCAGCATACACAACGAAAAAAAAGGAGATAAAGGGTTCGGATATGATCCTGTTTTTGTACCCCGGGAGTACCGTAATACCTTTGCTGAGCTACCTCTTGAAGAAAAAAATAAAATAAGTCACCGGGCCAGAGCATTGCAGAAACTCATTGAATACCTGCATACACTTTAAACAAAAGCCTCTTTGTAAATAACACAGATTCAGGTATTAATTGGCACACACTTCTTGTTAAAATGCTCATAGTCAGATATCATCCGTTTTAAAAATAATTATAAAAAGCAGCTTATAATCAGTTAAATAAGAGTACCTTTGCGCCTTATTTTAAACATATGAATACATTTGAACAATTAGGGCTTAACGAACCATTGTTGAGAGCCATTGATGATATGGGGTTTGTTACACCTTCTGAAGTACAGGAAAAAACCATCCCGGTACTTCTTGCCAAAGATACAGATATCGTATCTCTAGCTCAGACCGGAACCGGTAAAACGGCAGCTTTCGGTTTTCCCATGCTCCAAAAAATACTATCAGAAAATAAAAAAACCCAGGGGTTGATCCTTTCACCTACCCGGGAACTTTGCCTGCAAATTACAAGCGAATTAAAAAATTATGCCAAACATATAAAAGGCCTTAGAATTGTAGCTATATATGGCGGTGCCAGCATACAGGAGCAGGCGCGTGAAATAAAACGGGGTGCCCATATAGTAGTGGCCACTCCCGGAAGAATGCAGGACATGATCAACCGGAAAATGGTAGATATTACCGAGATCCAATACTGTGTGCTTGATGAAGCAGATGAAATGCTTAATATGGGCTTTTATGAAGATATTACCTCCATACTTTCACATACTCCTGATGCCAAGAATACCTGGCTTTTTTCGGCTACCATGCCTCGTGAAGTGGCTTCTATAGCCCGTAAATTCATGAAAAGCCCTATTGAAATTACCGTAGGGACTAAAAATTCGGGATCGGTAAATGTACAGCACGAATATTATCTGGTAAACGGCAGGGATCGCTATATGGCACTAAAAAGACTGGCCGATGCCAATCCCGATATTTTCTCAGTAATATTTTGCCGCACAAAAAGAGACACTCAAAACGTTGCCGAAAAACTCATAGAAGACGGATATAATGCAGCGGCATTACACGGAGACCTGAGTCAGAATCAACGGGATATGGTGATGAAGGCTTTCAGAACACGTCAAATACAAATGCTCGTAGCCACTGATGTAGCCGCCAGAGGAATTGATGTTGATGACATTACACATGTTATTAACTACCAGCTCCCAGACGATATTGAAACGTACACCCACCGTAGCGGGCGTACCGGAAGAGCCGGTAAATCAGGGATCTCGATGGTAATCGTTCCAAAAAGCGAACTCAGGCGTATTAAGTCTATTGAGAAGATCATCAAGAAAGATTTTATAGCCAAAAAAATACCCAGCGGTATAGAGATCTGTGAGATACAGCTATATCATCTTGCCAGTAAGATCAAAAACACTGAAATAGATCCGGAAATAACCCATTACCTGCCTGCCATTTACGATGTACTGGAAGGACTGGACCGTGAAGAACTTATACAGAAAATGGTTTCGGTAGAATTTGGTCGCTTTTTTAACTATTATAAAAATGCGAAAGATCTCAATGCCGTAAATGCCAGAGGAGACAAAAGCCCTGCAAGCGACTACTCTGATGAAGGACAAACCCGTTATTTCATAAACGTGGGTGAAAGGGATGGCTATGACTGGAGATCACTTAAAGATTTCCTTAGAGATGTTATTGGCCTCGAGCGTGATGACGTGTTTAAAGTAGATGTAAAAGAAAGCTTTTCCTTCTTTAATACAGATGCCAAACATACCAAGTCTATTCTCGAATTGTTTACCGACTTCAAACTGGAAGGAAGGTTTATTAACGTGGAAATTTCAGGACAACCCTCCGGAGGAGGTAGAAAAAGTAGTAGTGGCAAACGCAAAAAATCAAAAAGCTTTAATTCAAAAGGTAAAAAGAACAGACCGTTTTATGACGGAGCATATAAACCTGCTGACACAAAACCCGGTAGAAAGAAAAACAAGTCGAAATACTAAAAAACCCCTGTTAATTTTTGTATAAAAATAAGGCACCTGTATTTTTTTCCTTTTTTGTTTAGTACTTTTAACCGGTAAATTCAACTATGAAAAAAGTAGTACTCCTTCTGGGCCTTCTGCTTTATGGTACCGTATTTTCACAGGAAACAACGCCTTCAGAACAGGAAACATCCAATGTTTTGGGTATTGTAGTGAACGCTGCCAATGACTTACCTATGGATAATGTTCATGTGGTTAATTTAAACAAGGTAGTAGGTACCATTACCAATACAGAAGGTGAATTTACCATTCCTGCAGCTGTAAACGATACCCTTTATTTCTCTTTTATAGGTTTTAAATCTATTAAAGTTCGGGTTACCAATGATATTCTAAAATTTGAAGGTACCCGAATCGGGCTTACCGAACTTGCTTTTGCTCTTGAGGAAGTAGTGGTACGGCCTTATCAGTTAACAGGATATCTTGAAATAGATGCTAAAAATATTCCGATAAATACCGGTTATCGTTACAGTATATCAGGGCTTTCCAGAGGGTATGAAGCGGGAAGCCCCAGCGGGTTTTCTAAAGTATTGGGAGCTATTTTTGACCCTGCCACTACCTTGAATAAAATATTTGGGAAAAAGCCCAGGCAAATGCGAAAATTACGGCAAATGAAGCAGGACGATGAAATTCGTAATCTTCTGGCCTCTAAATTTGATAGAGAAACATTGACAGAGTTAATACAGGTAGATAAAGAAGATATCGAAGAAATACTGCGAAGTTGTAACTACTCAAAAGACTTTATCCGCAATGCCAATGACCTTCAGATTTTAGATGCCATTAGTGGTTGCTATGAAGAATTCAAGGTCCTGAACCGAAGTAATTAGGATTATTATTTTTTTAATACCTTTCTTTTTCAAGAAGAAAATTCAGAGGTTCCCATTATTTGTTTAGATTTATACTTTTTGAATCTTCCATCATGCGAAATATACTTTTTCTTTGTTGTTTCAGCCTTTTGTACAATCAATTTATCATATCCCAGGATTCCGGGACCAGAAGTACTACTCCATTTTTATGGGAAGCGGCAAATATTTATTTCCTCTTGACCGATCGTTTTTACAATCAAAATCCGGAAAATGACCTCACACTGGGGCGAACGCAAAAAACAGGGCATCTCAGAAATTTTATGGGAGGCGACCTCGCAGGCATTACCCGAAAAATAAAAGAAGGCTATTTTTCAAAATTAGGTGTCCAGGCCATCTGGTTTACCCCGGTGGTTGAACAAATTCACGGTGCCACAGACGAAGGCACCGGTAATACCTATGCTTATCACGGTTACTGGACCAAAGACTGGACCGCTTTAGACCCCAATTTTGGAACCATGGAAGACCTGAGAGCGCTGGTGCAAACCGCACATGCACACAACATTCGTATTTTACTGGATGTAGTGATCAATCATACCGGTCCCGTTACTAAAGAAGACCCCGTATTTCCCGAAGCCTGGGTAAGAACACAGCCTGTCTGTACCTATGACAGCTATGAATCTACAACAGCCTGTACTCTTGTAGCTAATCTGCCCGATATTCGTACCGATAGTGATCGTTCTGTAAATTTACCACAACAACTAATAAACAAATGGGAAAAAGAAGGCAGACTGGACCAGGAACTGGCAGAGTTGAATGACTTTTTTGACCGCACCGGATACCCTAAGGCACCACGATATTATATCATTAAATGGCTGACGGATTATATAAGAGAACTGGGAGTAGATGGTTTTCGGGTAGATACCGTTAAACATACCGAAGCCTTTGTATGGAAAGACCTTAAAAAAGAGGCTCAGATAGCATTTTCCCAATGGAAACAGGCACATCCTGAAAAAGTACTCGATAACCATGAGTTCTTCATGGTAGGCGAAGTATATGGCTACAAAATATCCAACACCGTGACCTACGATTTTGGAGATAAGAAAGAAAACTATTTTGAAAATGGCTTTAACAGCCTTATTAATTTTGAGTTTAAAGAAGATGCTGTTAAACCCTATGATTCCCTCTTCCGGAAATATGATTCTCTTTTATACAAAGAGATGCCCGGAAAGTATGTTCTTAACTACCTTTCATCTCATGATGACGGGAGTCCGTTTGACCAAGATCGCAAAAAAGCCATAGAAGCAGCCAACAAACTTTTACTTGCTCCCGGCGCCTCGCAACTGTATTACGGAGATGAGACCGCACGTCCGCTCCAAATTGAAGGCGCCACAGGAGACGCCAACCTCAGGTCATTTATGAACTGGGAATCCATAGTTAACGACCTGGAAACCCAAAAAATACTCCATCACTACCAAAAATTAGGACAATTCAGAAAAAACCATCCCGCCATAGGGGGTGGCAGACATCAAACACTTGCCCTGGACCCTTATATTTTTCAACGATCTCTGGATCATGAAACCGGAACAGATCGTGTTATTATTGTACTCGATGCGCCCGAGGGTCTCAAAGAAATTAATATTAATCATGGTTTTAAAGACGGCACAAAGGTTAGAGATGCTTACTC
This sequence comes from Ascidiimonas aurantiaca, assembly GCF_037646345.1. Taxonomy (NCBI): domain Bacteria; kingdom Pseudomonadati; phylum Bacteroidota; class Flavobacteriia; order Flavobacteriales; family Flavobacteriaceae; genus Ascidiimonas; species Ascidiimonas aurantiaca. The sequence goes on from NZ_JBBEWR010000017.1 coordinate 22,059, forward strand.
CGGTCAGGAAACCGTAGTTCAAAATAGTATAGTAAAAATAAATTCATCTTTCTCAATTGTGTTACTTGAGAAAATATAAAATCACAATTTCCGGAAGTGTAAAACCGGATTTAATCTTATAACAAACTTTTATGAATTATTCAGCCAAAATGCTTAGAGATGATGCCCTAAAAGGAAAAACCATTGTAATTACTGGAGGAGGCAGCGGCCTTGGTAAAGCTATGACCCGATACTTTCTGGAACTGGGTGCCGAAGTAGCCATTACTTCCAGAAACCTGGAACGCCTTACCGAAACCGCCAAAGAGCTCGAAACCCTTACCGGAGGAAAATGCCTTCCTCTTCAATGTGATGTACGGCACTACGATCAGGTAGAAACCATGCTCGCACATACACTTGATGCGTATGGTAAAGTTGATATCCTTCTTAACAATGCAGCCGGGAACTTCATCTCTCCTACAGAAAGGCTTTCAGCCAATGCTTTTGATACCATTATAGATATTGTATTAAAAGGTTCTAAAAATTGCACCCTGGCTTTTGGAAAACACTGGATAGATCACAAAACCCAAAATGCAGTGATCCTTAATATTGTAACCACTTACGCATGGACCGGTTCTGCTTATGTAGTACCCTCTGCCACAGCAAAAGCAGGCGTACTGGCCATGACCCGTAGCCTGGCAGTAGAATGGGCAAAATACAACATTCGTTCCAACGCTATTGCTCCGGGACCTTTTCCTACAAAAGGAGCATGGGACCGATTACTTCCCGGAGATCTTAAAGAGAAATTTGATCTGGCCAAAAAAGTCCCTCTTAAACGCGTGGGAGACCACCAGGAACTTGCCAATCTTGCCGCATACCTCGTATCTGACTTTGCCGCTTACATTAACGGCGAAGTAATAACCATAGATGGCGGAGAGTGGCTAAAAGGAGCAGGACAATTTAATTTACTGGAAGCCGTGCCGGAGCCTATGTGGGATATGTTAGAAGCCATGATAAAAAGCAAAAATAAGAAATAGTGCCACCAGGTAAGTGCGCCCTGGTGTAGTAAACATCGCTCAAAAGCCAAAACTGTTGACAAAATTCATTTTCAAAACCCGCAAATAATTGTATTTTTACCTCTCTAAATCTCAAATGAATAATGGGCAAAATTATTGCTATTGCTAATCAAAAAGGCGGAGTTGGTAAAACTACCACCACAATCAATCTTGCCGCTTCCCTGGGAGTACTTGAGAAAAAAGTACTCCTCATAGATGCAGACCCCCAGGCCAATGCTACTTCAGGTTTAGGTATAGATGTTGAAAATGTGGAGTCCGGCACATATCAGCTATTAGAACATACCCTGAGTGCCAAAGATGCCATTCAAAAAAGTGATTCGCCCAATGTGGATATCATTCCGGCACATATTGACCTTGTAGCTATTGAAATTGAGCTGGTAGATAAGGACAGGAGAGAATATATGTTGAAAACCGCTATTGAGGAACTAAAAACAGTATATGACTATATTCTTATAGATTGTGCACCTTCATTAGGACTCCTTACTTTAAATGCACTAACAGCTGCCGATTCTGTAATTATACCCATACAATGTGAATATTTTGCACTGGAAGGACTCGGGAAATTGCTGAACACTATAAAAAGTGTGCAAAAAATCCACAATCCTGATCTTGATATAGAAGGGTTGCTGCTTACTATGTATGACGCCCGCTTACGACTCTCTAACCAGGTGGTAGAAGAAGTACAGAAGCATTTTAGTGATATGGTATTTGAAACTATTATTCAACGCAATGTACGTTTAAGTGAAGCCCCTAGTTTTGGGGAAACCATTATTAATTACGATGCAACCAGTAAAGGAGCCGCAAATTATTTAAATTTGGCTCATGAGATCATAAAGAAAAACAAGGAAAAAGTATAAATGGCGAAGGCAACCAGGAAACAGGCATTAGGAAGAGGATTATCTGCATTACTCAAAGATCCCGATAACGATATTCAATCGGTGAGTGATAAGAATGCAGATAAAGTAGTAGGGAACATTGTAGAACTGGAAATTGAAGCTATAGAAGTAAATCCGTTTCAGCCCAGGACCAATTTCAATGAAGAAACCCTTCATGAACTGGCTTCTTCCATTAAAGAGTTGGGAGTAATCCAGCCTATTACCGTCCGGAAGATAGACTTTAACACGTATCAGCTAGTATCGGGAGAACGTAGGTTCAGAGCTTCAAAATTAGTAGGGCTAAAAACCATCCCTGCGTATATTCGAATTGCCAATGACCAGGAATCTCTGGAAATGGCACTGGTAGAAAATATTCAGAGACAAGACCTGGATCCCATAGAAATTGCCTTGTCTTACCAACGGCTTATAGATGAAATACAACTCACACAAGAACAGCTCAGTGAGCGTGTGGGAAAAAAACGCTCAACCATAGCCAATTATTTACGGTTATTAAAGCTAGACCCTATTGTTCAAACCGGTATGAGAGATGGCTTTGTGAGCATGGGGCACGGCAGAGCTCTTATAAATATTGAAAATCGTGATGAGCAACTGGCACTTTACGAACAGGTTATCTCGCAGGGCCTATCTGTAAGAGATACTGAGAAAAGAGTAAAAATGCTTCAGGAAAACTCACAGGGAGCAACCGCCGAATCTTCAAAAAACACTCCCGGTACACCGGAGTATATCACCCAAAGTCTTGATGATATTAACCGTTATTTTGATACGAAAGTAGAGATCAGGGCAGGCAGGAACGGTAAAGGAAAACTAATTATTCCTTTTCACTCCAAAGAAGACTTCATACGGATTAAAAAACTTTTTGAGTAGTGGTCCGCAAACAAATTTTTGTTCTCTTCCTTTTTTTCTGTGTTTTTTCCCTGACTGCTCAAAAAAAGCAGAAAGACACGCTTATTATTAATGACAGTATTCTTTTCAAATCCCGAAAAATAAATCCTCTGGCCCCCAGTAAAGCAGCTTTTTACTCTGCCATATTACCGGGTCTGGGACAGGCGTACAACAGAAGCTACTGGAAAATACCCCTGGTATATGCAGCTATTGGTACCGGTGTGTATTTTTACATTGATAATACCAATGAATACAACCGGTATCGCGATGCTTTTAAACGTAGGTTGGGAGGATTTGAAGACGATGAGTTCTTTGATATAAACGGGGATGGTTCCGGACCGGATCTTTCCGATCAGGCACTGCAGGATGCACAGGAGGTGTTTCAACGAAATCGTGAATTATCCCTAATGGTTACCGTTGGACTTTATATTTTAAATATTATTGATGCCAATGTAGATGCACACCTGCAACAGTTTAACGTAGATGAAAACCTTACCTTCAAACCCGTTATTTACCAGGACGGGGTTAATTTCAGGTCAGGATTTGGTTTTTCAGTATCATATACCTTTTAAATTTCGCTTATGAAAATAGCTCTTTTAGGATACGGAAAAATGGGAAAGGCCATCGAACAAATAGCTATAAAAAGGGGCCATGAAATTGCACTCATCGTTAATAAAGAAACGAAAGACTTCAGTCTCGAAGCGATAGATGTTGCTATAGATTTCAGTTTACCCGATGCCGCTTTTGAGAATATTACTCAATGCTTTAAACAAAATACCCCCGTCATTTCCGGTACTACCGGATGGCTGGATAAGTATGAACAGGCAGTAGCCTTGTGTAAAAAAATGGGAGGCGCCTTTATTTACGCTTCCAATTTTAGTCTTGGTGTGAATGTTTTTTTTGAACTTAACAATTACCTTGCCCGAATAATGGCACAATTAGAACAGTACAGGGTACATCTCGAAGAAATACATCATACCCAGAAGCTGGATGCACCCAGCGGTACCGCTATTACACTTGCAGAAAGTATTATAAAGCATTCTCCAAACTATACAAACTGGAAATTGCAAGATCCCGCCCAAAATGAAATACCCATAAGTGCCCAAAGAATTCCGGAAGTACCCGGTACTCATACGGTTACTTACGAAAGTACCGTAGATACTATAGAGATAAAGCACATGGCCCATAACAGAGAAGGCTTTGCTTTGGGTGCGGTAGTAGCAGCAGAATGGTTGTTTGGCAAAAAAGGGGTATATACTATGAAAGATGTGTTAAATCTTGGTTAAAAACCCAGGCGGGCGTAACGAATGGTTTAGTTTTAAACTTATAACTTGTTAAAAAAAGATAATCATAAAATATGGAATTAGTTAAGTTTTTTGTGTATCTCATTGCTGTAACCGGAATTATACACGGTGTTATATTCTGGAGAGGATATGTGAAAGCAGGACGGCAGCTTTGGGAAGCCTTTATACCCTTCTACAACATAGTGATCCTCCTCAAAATTATTGAAAGGCCCTGGTGGTGGGTTATTCTTCTCTTTGTTCCCGTTATTGGAAATATAATATCAGTGGTACTGATATATGAATGGCTGCACGTATTTGGCTATCGCAAAAAACGGTACACGTTTTATGCCTACGTTACCGTATTCCTGTTCCTGATATACGTAAATTACGCTTCTTCTACCAAGTATCTTGGAAAAGACAATCAGGCGATCCTGAAATCAGTTAGCGGGTGGACAGGGGCTATCATTTTTGCTGTAGTAGCAGCAACTCTGGTACATAATTATGTTATGCAGCCCTATGTAATCCCTACCCCATCCCTTGAAAAAACCCTTCTGGTAGGTGATTTCCTTTTTGTAAGCAAGTTTCATTACGGTGCACGTCCACCAATGACGCCGGTGGCCCTTCCCATGGTACATGACTCTATTCCTTTAATAGGTACCCGGTCGTATCTCAGCAAACCTCAACTCCCTTATATGAGGATTCCCGGTTTTCAAAAAGTTAAACGAAATGACATCGTTGTGTTTAACTGGCCTACAGACACCGTGCGTTTTTTTAGGGACCGCTCCGGGATTCATGTCCAAAAACCTGTCGATAAAAGATCTAATTATGTAAAAAGATGCGTAGGGATAGCAGGAGACTCTCTGGAGTTAAGAGATGGCTATGTATATATAAACGGAAAAAAGTCTGAACTTCCTGACCGTGCCAAACTTCAATTCTCATATTTTGCAGAAACCGACGGATCCCGTTTTAATGCCAATTATTTGTACACACGATTTGGTGTACGGCCAGGTGATGCCGGCCCCACTTCTTCAAATACGTATTATTTCAGGTCTCTTACCGAAGAAGCCGCCGAGAGGCTTGAGAAGAATCCCAAAGTATCTAAACTTCAAAGAGATATTGTTCCCGAAGGAGAGTATGACAAAGCTATTTTCCCTCATTCTCCCGAATTTCCGTGGAACAATGACAATTTTGGCCCTGTTTATATCCCTGAAGCCGGTAAGACGGTTACCATAAATACACGCGTTTTACCTTTGTACCGCAGGATCATAGAAGAATATGAAGGGAACTCACTGGAAGTAAATGGCAATGAGATACGGATTAATGGTGAAAAAGCTACTTCCTATACCTTTAAACAAGATTATTACTGGATGATGGGTGATAATCGGCACAACTCTGAAGATAGCCGTTTCTGGGGGTTTGTGCCTTTTGACCACGTAGTGGGTAAGCCTGTATTTATTTGGTTTAGCTGGGATAGCTTTGCACAGGGAATTGGCAATAAAATACGGTTTGAGAGACTGTTTACCACCGTGGGAGGCAGTGGGAAACCTGTATCCTATTTTAAGTATTTCATTATAGTACTCATTGCCTGGTTTATTTTTGATTTCTTTCGCAAGAAACGTAAAAAAGCGTAGCTTTTGAAAGTTTTGCTTCATCCCTCTTATTTCCCCTCCATAGCTCACTTTGTAGCTATGGTTCAGGCCAGGCAGGTGGTTCTTGAAGTATGTGATAATTATCAAAAACAAACCTATCGGAACCGTACCTATATATATGGTCCAAACGGTAAGCAGGCACTTACTGTGCCTGTAAAACACGCTAAAAATGCCACCGGACACCAAAAACACAAGAAAGTACAAATAGAAAACAACTTTCACTGGCAGAAACAACACTGGAAAACCCTTCAAACTGCCTACCGTACGTCCCCGTTTTTTGAATTTTATGAAGATGAGCTGGCTCCCTTTTTTCAAAAGGAACATCTTTTTTTGATGGATCTTACCAAAGAGAGTATTCGTCTCATCTGTTCCTGCCTTGATCTCGATTTTTCTTATCAAACCACCACTGCGTATGAAAATACAGTGACGTCTGCAGGGCTCACAGATCTGAGGCACCTTATTGATGCCAAAAGCACACAACCCAAAGACTTTGATCCTTATACACAGGTCTTTGAGACAAAACACGGTTTTCTTGAAAACCTGAGCATATTAGACCTTCTTTTTAATGAAGGGCCTCAGACAGTACTCTATTTAGAGCGCCAAAAGTGTTTGTAAATGATACGCAGCATTATTCATTACGGCTTACATTTTGCTTTTCCGTTTTTAATAAGCTTTCTTTTTTTCAGAGATCGTTTCTTCAAAACAGCTTTGGTACTTTTAGCAGGAATTGTTATTGATATAGATCACATACTGGCTTCTCCCGTGTTTGACCCCAATAGATGTAGTATTAATTACCACCCACTACACTCGTATGAAGCCATATGTATTTATGCTCTGCTTTTCGCTTTTAAAAAAACACGTATTTTAGGATTGGCGCTTCTTATTCATATTTTAGCAGATACCGCAGACTGCCTCATGCTTTTTTATGGTGAGACCAATGTGGCCGCAATGGGAAAATGATCAGAATACACCTGCGAAAAAGTAGTATGTGTGAGCACATCTATTTCAGGATCTGCCAGAATAAAATCAATACGAACTGGAAAGTATTTAAAATTAAATGTACGCCCAAAACCCTTACCGGCCTCCTCAAAAGTATCTTTCATGTCGCCGCGCACCTGCCGATAAATATTGGAATACTGAGTATTGTTAAAATCTCCACATACAATTTTAGGAAAAGGGCATTGTGCGTTGTGCTTTTTAAATAACTCTGCTTGATTTTGTTGTATGGTGAAGGAAAGACCCATTCTCTTGAACATACGTTCGGACTCTTCCTGTGTAACTTCTTTTTCAGGGTTAATACGCAACGACTCGAGATGCAGGTTGTAAACGCGAATGGTGTCATCTTTATTAACGATGTCGGCAAAAATAGCATTATTGCCTGTATTGGGAAACTCCAGAGAGCCTCTGTTTACAATAGGAAACTTAGAAAAAATAGCCTGTCCGGTTTTCTGGTTCTTTGTTTTGTACCTGATATAACGATAGGTATATTGGGAGAACATATCTTCCTTTTCATAATAAAACTCCTGAAGACAGAGAACATCAGGTGATTCTTTTCTGAGAAAATCCAGTATTTTGCCATCTATACCTTTCTCCGGTATCCATTCATAACGATTAAACAAACGTACATTATAACTCATTACTGAAAAAGCTCCGGGGTTTTCCTCAGAAACACTGCTGCCCACCGGTAATCTGTAAAAAGAAAGTATGTGGTTGTACCCTAACACAAGTATCACCAGCGACAGGAATAATTGCTTTTTAAGGCGCAGCAACCAATATATTAAAAACAGGATATTTACGAGAATGAGTATAGGAACTGTTAAACTGAATACCGAAAGGGAAGGAAAGCTTTTAGGAAATACAAAAGGCAGGGCATATGAAAAAAGTAATAGTGTGGCAAACGCTACGTTAACCAAAAAAACAATTTTGTTTAAAAACCCCAGATTTTTCATGTATTAATCTTTCCCTGCCTGAAACAGATAGTCTTTTTCTTCTTTAGACAGACTTTCATAACCACTCTTGCTTATCTTATCCAGAATAGCATCTATTTTTTGTTGATGAATATCTTCGGAGCGCCTTTGCTGAGAATTTGCATAGGGGCGTGCCTCTGTTTTCACTTTTTTTCTGTGCACGGTGCGCAGGGGTTTCTTTTTTGATGGTTTAAACCACCTGCCAAATGAGGCTACTGCATTACCAAACCAGGCACCAATATCTTTACCTTCACCTAGTTTTCTGGCATAAATATATCCCAAAAAAGCTCCTCCCAAATGGGCCAGGTGCCCCCCCGGGTTACTTATGGGGATCTGGATGAGATCTAGCAGAACAAAAAACACCCCTATGTACCATAGCTTTACGTTGAAGAAAATAATACGTACTTCCTGGTTGGGGATATAGGTACATACAAAAATGAGCACAGCCATAACAGCGGCCGAAGCGCCTATAAGGTAGGTATTGGTCTCCAGAAAAACAGGGAAAAGGTTATAACTTATCAGGAAAACCAGCCCGCCGGCCATAGCTCCTAAAAAATATACATTTAAAAACCTGCGGTTACCATAAAGATTTAAAAAGATCCTCCCGGAAAAATACAGGAGAATCATATTGAAGAGCACATGAAAGAATCCTCCGTGAAAAAAAGAATACGTAATCAGTGTCCACGGTTTTACCAGGAATTCCATAAAGTTGGTAGGCAGATGGAACCATTGTGATACTGTGTAATTGGAGAGTTTAAACAAAAACACAATGAGCCCGCTTAGTATATACACCAATGCGTTGATGAAAATTAGCTTTTCGGCAACCGAAAGCATTGCAAACCGATATCTTAAATCATTTCTCACACTCATAGATCCCAACGGTTATTTTTAAACTGGCTCTTTTTCCAGTACCACATCATAATAAATCCAAAAAGGGCACCCCCTACATGCGCAAAATGCGCTATCCCGGACCCGAAAATAGAATATCCTGTTACTCCGGAAAACAGATCTAAACCTATCAATACCGGTATAAAGTACTTAGCTTTGATAGGGAACGGTATAAAAATAAGAAAGAGTTCTGAATTGGGAAACATCATGGCAAATGCTACCAATATACCATATATGGCTCCCGAAGCTCCTACTGCCGGTACATTATACGCTTCATACATAGAAACGAGATCGGCCCGCATATACCTGGTAGGAGTATTTAAAAACTCATTAATAGCAGCGTCTGAAACTCCCGAATTTATAAGTTGCTGATAGCCCTCATTAAAATAATAATAATTTACCCCGGTATGAATAAGTGCTGCCCCTAATCCTGCCGAAAGATAAAAGAAAAGGAACTTGTTACGCCCCCACATTTGTTCGAGCGGAGCACCAAAGGCCCATAAAGCATACATATTGAAAAGAATATGCATAAAACCACCGTGCATAAACATGTGCGAAGCTATTTGCCATAAGGCAAAATTCTCATTTTTGGGAAACCAAAGCGAGAATAATTGATACATGTACTCTCCATAGATCTGAGTGGCTATGAAAAAAAGTATATTTATGATAAGTATGTGCTTTACAGCATCTGTTAATTTAAGCATCTACATAAATTTTTTATCCAGTTCATCTATGGTAATGGTTGTATAAACTGGTTTTTTAAAAGGCGACAAACCCGGTTCTTTACAGGCAAAAAGATTGTTTACTAATGCCTCCTGAGAGGCCTGCTCTAAAAGCTCTCCTGTTTTTACGGCCATTGATTTGCTAAGTGTTTTAGCGAGGGTATCTATCTGGGAAAAACCACCATCAGGTACTTCGTTTTTTAGATCTGTCAATAACCCTTCCAGAATAACAGATACATCACTTTCATTAATATTCGTGGGTATCCCTGTTATTTCAACAGATTCTTCATTTATTATTGAAAAAGCAAAACCGGTATATTCCAGGCTCTGTTTTACTTCTTTTAGCAAGGTCATATCGGTTTTGGAGAACGATACGGTAAGTGGAAAAAGCAACTGTTGGCTCAAGGCTTCTTTTACAGTTATATTTTTAAGGTATTGTTCATACAATACACGTTGATGCGCACGATTTTGATCAATAGCTACTATTCCCGATTTAATGGTAGTGATAATATATTTGCGATGTAACTGAAAGGTGGGTGTTATTTGAACCGATGTAGTACTTTCATCAAACAGGTCTCCCGAGACCTCTTCTGATTCAAATTCTACTGAGCTAAAACCGGATGCTCCTGCTGTATCTGTATTGAGGGTTACATAAAGACTCTCCCAGTTACCTGCTGACTCTTTTTTAAAACTTCTTCCCGAGGGTATGGAAGAGCGCCTTTCTTTACGGTCTTCACCCTCTGCAAAAGGATTAAAATTCCTATCAACCTCTATGGAAGGTACACTGGCCTCTTTATCTTTGTATCTATAAGGCGTATCGAGGTTGGCATCTCTTTCAAAATCAAGTACGGGTGTCACGTTAAACTGCCCCAGGCTATGTTTGACCGTAGCTTTTAAAATAGCATAAATAGTATGCTCATCATCAAATTTAATCTCGGTTTTTGTAGGATGAATGTTAATATCAACTGATTTAGGATCTACCTCCAGGTATAAATAATAGGGCGGATAGTTCTGGTCTTTAATAAGCCCTTCATAAGCTGCCATGAGTGCGTGGTGAAGATACGGGCTTTTAATGAAGCGGTTGTTTACAAAGAAAAATTGCTCACCTCTGCTCTTTCTTGCAAATTGCGGTTTTCCTATAAAGCCTTGTATGGTGACCACTTCGGTTTCTTCATTTACAGGCACCAGTTTTTCATTGGTCTTACTCCCGAAAACATGTACAATACGTTGGCGCAAATTGGAAATAGGGAGATCAAACAGCTCATTTCCGTTATGGTACATTTCAAAATGTGTTGAAGGGTGTGCCAGGGCTACTCTTTGAAATTCATCGATGATATGACGCAACTCTACTGTATCTGATTTTAAAAAATTTCTACGAGCAGGGATGTTAAAAAAAAGGTTTTTTACCGCAACTGAGGTGCCTACCGGTGTTACTACCGGTTCCTGAGCAATTACTTTACTGCCTTCTATTCGCAAGCGTGTACCCAGATCCTGAGAATCTGGTTGCCGGGTATTCATTTCTACATGGGCTATGGCCGCTATGGAAGCCAATGCTTCTCCTCTGAACCCTTTGGTATGTATTTGAAAAAGATCTTCAGCCAAACGTATTTTGGAAGTGGCATGCCTTTCAAAACTAAGCCGGGCATCTGTAACACTCATACCCAAGCCATTATCAATTACCTGTACCAGCGTTTTTCCACCATCTTTTACGATAAGTTTGATAGCGGTAGCGTTGGCATCTATGGCATTCTCAAGCAATTCTTTCACAACTGACGCAGGCCGCTGTACTACCTCTCCTGCGGCAATTTGGTTTGCCACATGGTCGGGTAAAAGCTGAATGATATCTGACATTAAAAAAGTTTGTCTAAGTTAATGTATTTAAGTGCGGCAAGAGCAAACATAAGCAGGAAAGCCAATATGACGTAAAAACGAATACGGCTGTCTTTATCTGCTTTTGAATTTCGGGCAGATTTCCAGTCTTCTCGATAACTCTTTTTACGATACCCTCTAAAATAGTCCTCATCCTGCCTTATATCTTTTTTCTGCATGAGATTTTCCAACCGTTCTTTTCTTTCGTTATAATAACGAGGAGTATAATTAAACGTTTTATTGCCTTGTTGTCTAAAAAGAGTTGGAAGTTTCATGACGCTCTGATATTAATTCAAAATTACTTAAAATAGCAGATATAGCCGTTTTACATGCCTTAAAAAATGTTAACAAAACAGTAATTAAGTAGTTTTTTGAGGTAGGAACTTAAAGGTTTTCCTGTAGCAAAGCTTACTATATCTCTTTATTTGCAAAAATTATCAAAAACAATGCCACGAGCTAATCAGAAGCCTTGTAATACACTTATCAGAGTTATTTTTTGCCTAAAACGGCCATTTTTATGGCTGCGATAGCTGCTTCGGTACCTTTGTTACCATGCTTTCCGCCACTTCTATCAATGGCTTGTTGTAACGTATTATCGGTTAGTACACAGAAAATTACAGGTACTTTTCCTGTAACATTTACGTCTTTAATACCCTGTGCAACGGCCTCACAAACAAAGTCAAAATGGCGGGTTTCTCCCTGTATTACACTTCCAATGGCAATAACGGCATCTGGTTGGTGCTTCTCAATTATTTTTCTACACCCGAAAACGAGTTCAAAACTTCCGGGAACGTCCCACCGGATAATTGTATTTGCTTCGGCTCCACAATCTGTTAAGGTATCTATGGCACCTTTACACAATGCTTCAGTAATATTCGAGTTCCATTCAGATACCACGATCCCAAAACGCAAACCGCGCGCACTGGGAATGGTAGATTTATCGTATGCCGAGAGATTTTTGTTTTCGGTGGCCATTATTTCATGTTTTCCACTTTACCGATATAGGTATCTATACCGTTTGCCTGCGGGCTGGAAGGAAACTCTTCTTTAATACGGGTGAAGTAGGTATGTGCCTTTTTATAATCTGAAAGGCTCATAGCCGTAAGGGCGGCTTTCATTAAATATCTGGGAATCACGAAATCATTTGTTCCTCTTTTAAAAGCCTGCTCGTAATAACTAAGGGCCTCTTCCGGCTGGTTCAGTTGATTAAACGCATCTCCTATACCGCCTTTTGCAATGGGGCCCAGCATAGCATCATCTGAAGAAAACTCTTGAAGGTGCTCAATAGCTTTATCATATTTTCCTGTATTGAGATAAGCCATACCTGCACTGTAATGTGCCAGATTCGCAGCATCGGTACCTCCATAAATATCAATTATATCAAGCAAACCGTATTTGCCTTCTGCCCCGGTAAGTGCCAGGTTGTAAAGAGAATCACTATCTGCCGTATTAAGTGCTTTTTCAAAATATTGCTGTGCGAAGTACAGCTCATTGGAAGCCTCTACTTCTTTAGGTTTTACTATAAATTCATTATATCCCAAATATCCTAGTACACCAACAGCTATAACGGCAATGAAGCCAATAATATATTTTTGGTTTCTGGCTACCCACTCTTCTGTTTTAGAGGCGCTTTCGTCTAGCGTGCTAAATACTTCAGCAGTGGTACTTTCCTTTTGCTCCTGCTGCTCTCTTTCCTGCTTTCCGACGGGTTTATTACCTCTTCTTTTATACGTTGCCATAGTTGTCTGTTTGTGCCCGCAAAAATAAAATATTATTTGAAAAGGAAAAGGCTATTCTTTTGATAAATTTCAATAATTTGCGATAATTTTCATATATAGTTTCTATAAACCGTTTCATCTGTTTTTTCAAGTAATGTTTTTAAAAAAACTCTCACTGGTCAATTATAAAAGCTTTGCTTCAAAATCATTTGATTTTGACAAGAAGATCAACTGTCTGGTGGGAAACAACGGCGTAGGGAAAACAAACATACTGGATGCTATTTATACTCTTTCTTTTGGGAAAAGTTACTTTAATCCTGTTTCCTCACAAAATATCAAACACGGAGAGCCTTTTTATGTGATTGATGGGGCATTTGAAAGGTCCGGACAGGAAGAACGCATTATATGCAGCCTGAAAAAAGGCCAGAAAAAAATAATAAAGCGTAATGGGAAAGCTTATGAAAAGTTATCTGAACATGTAGGTTTTATTCCGGTGGTCATTGTTTCACCGGCCGATCGCGATCTGATTATTGACGGCAGTGAGACCCGCAGGCGTTTTATCGATAGTGTTATTTCACAATCAGACAAAGCGTATCTAAACGATCTGGTGCGCTACCATAAGGTTCTATCGCAACGCAATTCACTTCTCAAGTATTTTGCTTTAAATAATACTTTTGATGCTACTACTCTTGGAGTGTATAATGAGCAGATGGATGCCCTGGGAAACCAGATATATAATACCAGAAAAGCATTTTTAGAGAGTTTTGCACCGGTTTTTCAGGAACGCTACAGCGCTATTTCAGGCGAACATGAAACGGTCTCGGTGTCATATGAAAGTCAGTTAAAGACCGCTCCGTTATCAGAACTTTTAGTACAATCCCTCTCTAAAGACAGGGCTCTGCAATACACCAGTCAGGGTATTCACAAGGACGACCTTCTTTTTACCATTAACGGGTATCCAATAAAAAAGTTTGGCAGCCAGGGACAACAAAAATCGTATCTTATTGCTTTAAAACTTGCGCAGTTTGATTTTGTAAAAGAAAAAGCAGGATTTGCCCCTATCCTTTTGCTCGATGATATTTTTGATAAACTTGATGAAAACCGGGTAGCGCAGATCATTAAACTGGTAGATGATTCAAATTACGGGCAGTTGTTTATAAGTGACACCCATGCAGACCGTACGGAAGCAGTAGTAAAAAAAATACATCAAACCTATACCATATTTCACTTATGAAAAAAGTCTTTGTCATTGCATTGGTAAGCATAATACTTGCCGGATGCCGGAATAACCCAAAGGAGCACATCAGGGAGTTATCAGGCTACTGGGAGATCCAAAAAGTTCAGCTCCCTGACGGCTCTGTAAAAGAATATACCGTGAACACGAATATAGATTATTTTGAACTGCTAAATGACAGTGTGGGCTATCGAAAAAAAATGCAGCCTACACTTACCGGAAACTTCTATACTACAGATGATACTGAAAATTTTAAATTGACCTCAGATGCTGAAAACGGTTTACAGATTCATTATAAAACCCTGTTAGATAAATGGACCGAAACTATAATAAAACTTAACGAGAAAGAACTGGTAGTTGTAAATGCAGCCGGTATTACTTACTATTACCAACGTTTTGAAAAAATTAATATAACTCCATAATGCCCATTAGAAAAAGCGAACATATGTCTCTTGGAGAAGCGCTTCAAAGTTTCATTAAGGAAAACGGCCTTCAAAAAGGCATGGACCAAATTGACGTGAAAGAAGCGTGGAAACAACTTATGGGCAATACGGTTCACAATTATGTAAAGGACCTTACTTTTAGAAATGAAACGCTGTACGTTACACTTACCTCATCGGTATTAAGGGAAGAGTTGAGTTACGGAAAGGAAAAAATTATAAAAATGGTAAACGAAGAACTGGGAAGGGATCTCATCAGGAAAATTGTCTTTTTATAAAATCGTTTTATTTTCAGGAAAATGGAAAACAAAAAGGGAGCGTAATACGCTCCCTGATACTTTTTCTAAAGCTTGACTTTAATATATTTCTCTTCCCGAAAAATGAAAAGCACCTTCAATAGCGGCATTCTCATCACTATCCGAACCATGTACTGCGTTCTCACCAATAGAGGTAGCATATAATTTACGTATAGTACCTTCGGCAGCTTCAGCAGGGTTGGTAGCACCTATCAGGGTCCTAAAATCTTCTACTGCATTTTCTTTCTCAAGAATAGCAGCCACAATAGGGCCTCGTGTCATAAAGGTCACTAATTCACCAAAGAAAGGGCGTTCTTTATGAATTGCATAAAACGCTTCTGCATCTCTTTTGCTTAACTGTGTGTATTTCATAGCTACGATCTTGAAACCGGCAGATGTTATTTTTTCAAGTATTGCACCGATATGTCCGTTTTCAACAGCATCCGGCTTGATCATGGTAAATGTTCTGTTTGTTGCCATTAGTCTTTTAAAATTTGCGCAAAAGTAAGGCTTTTACTGATAAAAACAAGGGTTAATAGTGCTGCTTTAACGACTGCTGTAATACTCCGTTGTCACCCCGCATTTCCATAACCACTTCACCACTCTCATAATAAAAGCGCAATAAGCCATACGAAATCTGGTTAACCAATGCCCCCACACGGTACTTGTTAGGTTCTCCTTTATTATTGGTTGCCGCATGAGTAAGCCCGCTGGAAGTAAAATCGATAAAAGGATATTTTTTCTTTTTTAAAGGCATTTTTGAAAAATCAGATATATGTCTGTCCCCAGACAGAGCTATTACACCTTTGGCGTCACTGTTCTCAATAATCCTCATAAGCTTATCCACTTCGTGTGGAAAATTACCCCAGGTTTCATAACCATGCTCATGAGAAAGCACTTGTACACTACTTACAATGATATTGAAATCTGCTTTAGATGATTGTAATACTTGCTCTAACCATTCCCACTGTGCCTTACCCAGCAAGGTCCCTTTCCCATAAGCATTGGGTTTATAGCGTTTTTTTGTTTCGTTATCCTCGGTAAGGGGAGTCCTAAAATAGCGGGTATCCAATACAATAAGCCGAAGGCTTCCGTTTGTATGCTTAAAATCTTTATGGTAATATACACCTTCCCGGGTTCTTCGAATATCATTTTCAGGTACTTCTAAAAAGTCCAGAAGTTCTTTTTGGCTTTCCTTTTTAGCATGAAATTCTACACCTCCATCATTCAGTCCGTAATCATGATCATCCCAGGTACCGTGAATTGCTACGGTTTCAGTAAGTTTTTTGTAATTTTCAACTGCCTTTTGCGCATCGTAATGTGCTTTCATTTTTTGCATATTGTCTGTATCTGCATACACATTGTCACCTCCCCATATCCAAATATCCGGGTTTTGCGACAAAATATCATCCCATAAGAGGTTAGGTACCTCAGCCTTATTGCAAGATCCAAAAGCGATGGTAAAATCTGCTGTGGTTTTAGGTGTTTTTTCAGAGGTTTTGATTTCTCCTTTCTTTTGGGAACCGCATGAAACCAGGAGATAGAGGGCTCCATATAAAAAATACTTCATTCTTTTAAGTTTTCGGTAAATGTAGCGATTCCTACATTAATTCTATATTATAAAATTGTATCTTAGCCGCCTATGAAAATGAATGATTCAGACATCCTGAAAAAGGAGCTGGAAACCCCCAGAAAAATAGTTATTGTTCCTCATAGAAATCCAGATGGGGATGCTGTTGGTTCTTCTCTGGCATTATGGCATTTCTTTACCAATTCCGGACATAAGGCGACGGTAGTAAGCCCAAACGACTATCCTGATTTTTTGAAGTGGGTACCGGGTGAAGAAACCATTGTTAAATTTGACAGTAATAAACAAAAAGCTACAGAGCTTCTTACAGAGGCCCATTATATCTTTACCGTAGATTTTAATTCTTTCTCGCGGATTGAAGAGATGAAACCGGTACTTGAAAACTGCGATGCAACTTTTGTGATGATAGATCACCATCAGCAGCCAGACAGCTATGCAAAATTTATGTATTCTGACACCTCTATGAGTTCTACCTGTGAAATGGTATTTAACTTTTTAGAAGAATGGGGGGCGTTGCCATTAATAGAAGAGAACATTGCTACCTGCCTTTACATGGGTATTATGACCGATACCGGTTCCTTCAGGTTTCCTTCTACCACAAGCACCACACACCGGGTCATTGCAACGCTTATTGATAAAGGAGCACGTAATGCCTATATACACAATCAGGTGTATGATACCAATTCTGTTAATAAATTGCAACTATTAGGGTGTGCGCTCAGCAACCTTATATTTCTGGAGAATTACAGAACGGTGTTTATTACGCTTTCCAGCCGTGAACTGGAACAACATCAATTTAAAAAAGGAGATACCGAGGGCTTTGTAAACTACGGCCTATCCCTTAAAAATATTGTTTTCTCTGTAATTTTCATTGAAAATGCAGAAGAAGGATATATAAAGATCTCTCTTCGCTCCAAAGGAAGTTTTGATGTGAATGAATTTGCCAGAAAGCATTTTAACGGAGGGGGGCATGTTAATGCAGCCGGAGGACGAAGTGACCTCCCTATCAAACAGACTACAGACTATTTTAAAAGCATATTGCCTGAATATGTAACCAAATTACACAATTCATGAAAAAAAAGGTTATCCTGCTTCTTACGATCATTTGTTTCGTTTCCTGTAAAGAACCCGAACCCAGACATCCTGTCTCTTCAAGATCCGGAACCTTTTTTAAAGAATCTGTAGAACGCAATAAACAATTACTGGCATTTGAAGAAAACCTCATCAAAAAATACATGGATGCCCATCCGGAGCATACCTATCATAATTCATCAAACGGGTACTGGTACTATTACAATAGTCAGGTAACTGAAGCTACCCATACTCCTGTAGAGAACGACATAGTAAAAATAACTTATGATATTAGAACATTTAACCAAGACACCTTATACACCCATCAGGAAATAGGTGAAATTGTGTTTAAAATTGATAAAGAAGCACTCTTTCCGGGATTGCGAACGGGTGTAAAGCTTATGAAAGAAGGAGAAACTGTTACTTTTTTATTACCTTCTGCCATGGGATATGGATATCATGGTGACGAAAATAAAATAGGCACTAATTTTCCGCTCATTTCTACAGTAACATTACATGAAATTATCGATCGTTATAAAGACAGTATAAACTAAACTAATTTAACTATTACTAATATTATGAAAAACCTCAAGTTTTTAGCATTTATTGGCTTGCTTTTTATAGTCTTGGGCTGCGGAAACAAAGACTACAAAGTATTGGGAGAAGGAGTTTTTGCAGATATCCAGACCAACAAAGGAGATATTATTGTAAAGCTGACCTATAAAGAAACGCCCGTAACTGTAGCAAATTTTATAACCCTTGCAGAAGGAACCAATGCTTATGTGGCAGATAGCCTCAAGAAAGTGAAATACTATAACGGTGTCACGTTTCACAGAGTTATTAAAGACTTCATGATTCAGGGAGGCGATCGTGCCGGTAATGGCAGGGGAAATCCCGGGTACCGGTTTGAAGATGAAATAGTTGACAGCCTTACTCACGATAAACCCGGAATACTCTCTATGGCAAATGCCGGACCCAACACCAACGGAAGTCAGTTCTTTATTACCCATGCTCCTACTCCTCATCTTAACGGAAGGCATACAGTGTTTGGTGAAGTAGTGAAAGGTATGGAAGTGGTAGATTCTATAGCCAATGTAGAAACAGGGAACGCAGACAGACCGATAGAAAAAGTGACTATTGACAATGTAGTTTGTATTCAGAATGGAAAGGATGCAAAGGCTTTTGACGCTCCGGAAATACTCAAATCTTATTTTGACGGAGTAGCCAAAAGAGAAGAAAAAGCTAAAAAAGCGATTGACGATTTACTCGCTGAAGTGAAAAACCAGAAAGAACAGGCAAAAGAATTGCCCAGTGGCTTAAAGATGTATTACTTTAAAAAGGGAGAAGGAGAAAAGCCTGTAAATGGTCAGTTTGTTGCTGTAAATTATGCAGGGTTCCTGGAAAAAGATGGTACTTTGTTTGATACCAGTTGGGAAGAGGTAGCGAAAAGGTATAATAAGTATCAGGAATTTGCTAAAATGCGCAGAGGTAACTTTGAGCCCGCAAAGATGCTTTATGGACCGGAATCACCTCTTGTTGCCGGTTTTAAAGAAGGGCTTTCTGAAATGCGGGTAGGTGATAAAGTCCGTATATTTATTCCATCACACCTGGGCTACGGCCCCAGTGGCTATGGCCCCATCCCTCCGTCAGCCAATCTTTTCTTCGATATTGAGATACTGGAAATTATAAGTACTAAATAACAAATAAAAAAGAGCCCGATCGGGCTCTTTTTTATTTTTCAGGTATGCTCTCCAAAATAGCTTTGGTAAAAGTCCAGAATTTCTCTACCGATGCAATTTCTGCCCGCTCATCAGGAGAATGTGCTCCTTTTATATTAGGCCCAAAACTTATCATGTCCATTTCAGGATAATGCTGTCCTAAAATACCACATTCCAGTCCGGCATGACACGCTACTACACGAGGTTCACTCTCAAACAACTGTACGTACTTTTGTTTGAGTACCTGTAGAATAGGCGATTTGATATTGGGGGTCCATCCCGGGTAATCTCCACTATAGGTTACCTCAAACCCTGCCAGTTCAAAGGCTGCTCTTAAACTGTTCGCCAGGTCTGCCTTAGCCGATTCTACTGAAGAGCGGGTAAGACAACTAACCTGTATTTTTCCACTATCTGCATATACCCTGGCTATATTATTAGAAGTTTCAACCAACCCATCCATTGTCGCACTCATAGCATATACGCCATTTAAGGCAGCGTATAAAGCTCTGGTTAACCCCTCCTGAACACCAAGTTCCATGATCGCTTTCGGAGCATTTGTTTCCTTTACTTCAATTGCAAGTGAAGGCTCGGTAGAGGCCAGTTCTTTCTTAATAATTTCGGCAAGTTCTGTAAATTCATAAACAAAAGCATCTTTTTGTGGTGTATCTACCACAACTACTGCAAAACTTTCTCTGGGTATGGCATTTCGCAGCCCTCCGCCGTCTATTTGCGCAATGCGAAGGCCAAACTGCTCGAAACCTTCAAACAAGAGCCGGTTCATAATTTTATTGGCATTTCCCAGTCCCAGATGAATATCCATACCGCTGTGTCCGCCACGAAGTCCTTTTACGGTGATAGCATAGGCTATTGTTCCCTCGGGTACCTCTTCTTCGCGATATGTTCTAATAGCGGTAATGTCAACCCCGCCTGCACAACCTATATCAATCTCATCATCTTCTTCCGTGTCCAGATTGAGTAATATCTCACCTTCCAGCAAACCGCCTTCTAAGTGCATGGCTCCTGTCATACCGGTTTCCTCATCTATAGTAAATAATGCTTCGATAGCGGGATGAGGAAGATCATTGCTTTCCAAAACAGCCATAATGGTAGCTACTCCCAATCCGTTATCGGCTCCCAGAGTAGTACCTTTTGCTTTTACCCATCCTTTTTCTACATACATTTCTATTCCCTGGTTTTCGAAATCAAATTCAGTATCTGCATTTTTTTGATGCACCATATCCAAATGTGATTGTAAAACTACTTTTTTACGATTTTCCATACCGGGTGTTGCCGGTTTTCGTATAATCACGTTCCCAACAGTATCGCGAATGGTTTCCAGTTGAAGTTTCTTACCAAAATTCATTATAAACTCGATGACTCTCTCTTCTTTTTTTGAAGGCCTGGGCACCGCATTCAGGTCTGCAAAATTGCTCCAGATCTCTGCAGGCGCAAGCAAGCGTATTTCTTTATTCATATTACATGTATTAAACGTTACAAATGTACATATAGAACCTTACAATACCATTTATTTAATTATTTTTGGCGAATGACCAAGCGGATGAAAACCCTGATCGCTCTTTCCATTTTGCCACAAATAGTTGTGGTAAAGATACTTGCGAGATATCCGGATCTTATTGAAACCTATTACAGCAACGGGATATATCCCTGGATATCAGGTGTTTTCAGAATTATGTTTGGGTGGATACCCTTCTCGGTGGGTGATATCTTTTATACCATTGCAGCTCTGCTTATTATACGTTTTCTTATTCTAAAGGGCCGTATGTTTTTCTTCGAAACACGTAACTTTTTCCGGGAAGTATTTGTAGTATTATCTATCGTATATTTTGTATTTCACCTCTTTTGGGGAATGAACTACTACCGGTTACCCATAAGCAATACTTTAAACATTAGCGAAGACTATACAACAGAAGATCTGGTATCTTTTACAAAGCGTCTTATTGAAAAAAGCAATGAGTTACATCTTAAAATTACGGATAATGACACACTTATGGTAACCATCCCCTATACGCACAGGCAGATCTACGATAAAACGATGGATGGTTTTGCTGTTCTGGGTAACAAAATTCCGGGATTTTCATACAAACATAAAAGTATAAAGTCTTCTCTATACAGTAAAGCATTAACATATATGGGATATGGCGGGTATTTAAACCCTTTTACTAATGAAGCACAGGTAAACAGCCTCGCATTTAGTTATAAATATCCTACGGTAAGTTGTCATGAACAGGCACATCAAATTGGATACTCGGCTGAAAATGAAGCCAATTTTATAGGATATCTGGCTGCAGTGAACAATCAGGATATTTATTTTCAATATTCCGGTTATGTGTACAGTCTTCGGTATTGCCTGGGAGAGTTACGTCACCGTGATGAGAATTTATTCAGGGAAATGAATACACTTATTAACCCCGGCATCATAAAGAATTATATTGAAGTGGCCCGTTTCTGGAAGAAATATGAAAATCCCGCAGAACCTGCATTTAAAAGTTCATTTAATACATTTCTTAAAGCCAATAATCAAAAAGACGGAATTAAAAGCTATAATTATGTGGTAGCCTTATTGATAAATTACCATAAAAAGCATGTGCTATAGCTACGTTTTCCATGACCAATTCAATTCACAATTAACATTTATTCCTGCGCAGGGTTTTGATTTTCTATTAACTTTAGGACTTTTTAACTAACCCTTCCAGAAGAAATGAAAAGAAAATTATCCTTTCTCACCATAATATGGTGCTTTTACCTGGGTGCCGCCCAGGATTATTTTCCTAAAAATGATGGTGTTAAAACAGAAGATCATCATTATACTGCCTTCATCAACGCAAAAATATATACCGCTCCCGGGGAAACCCTTGATAATGCGACCCTTCTTATCAAAAAGAATACGATAGAAGCAGTAGGTGCTAATGTTTCATTACCAGAAAATTGTGTGGTCATTGACCTTAAGGGTAAATATATATACCCTTCTTTTATAGACCTGTACACTGATTTTGGGGTAGCCAAGCCTTCTGAAAAAAGGAGCCGGAATAACACGGTTCAATACGATGCTACCCGCGAAGGGTATTATTGGAATGACCACATTATGCCCGAAAAAAAGGCCATTGAAAAATTTAGTTTTAACGAAAAGAAAGCTGAAGAATTTCTCAAAGCAGGTTTTGGTGTAGTGAATACACATATACACGACGGTATTATAAGAGGTACCAGCGTTCTGGTTGCTCTCAATACCGAAGCAGATAACGGAAAGAGAATTTTGGACCAAAACGCTGCACAGCACCTTTCTTTTAAAAAAAGTGTTACTTCTCCCCAAAGATACCCTACTTCTCTCATGGGAGCTATGGCACTGCTTCGTCAGTTCTATCACGATGCCGCATGGTACGAAAAAGGCAATGCTAACACCAAAGATCTCGCCATTGAAAATGTATTAAAAAACCGCGAGCTCCCCCAAATATTTGATGCAGGAAGCAAATACAACAACCTGCGGGCAGATAAGATAGGTGATGAATTTGGAATTAACTATATCATAAAAGGCGGCGGAGACGAATTTGAACGCATTACGGAAATCGAAAACACCGGGGCACGGTATATCATACCCATCAATTTCCCGAAGCCGTATGATGTTACTGATCCTTATAACGCTTCAAAAGTTACTCTGGCCGATATGCGATTCTGGAACCAGGCGCCTTCCAATCCTGCACTGCTGGAAGAGCGTAATATACAATTTGCACTCACTACAGACGGTCTTAAAAAATTAAACACTTTTCATACGCATTTGCAGAAGGCTATTGCATACGGTCTAAGTAAAAAACAAGCATTGGCCGCATTAACTACCATTCCGGCTGCTTTTATGGGAAGAGAAAACCAACTCGGGAAACTGGCTGTAGGATATAATGCTAATTTCCTTATCGCTTCGGGAGATATTTTTGAGGAAAAAACCATTCTATATGAAAACTGGGTACAGGGACAAAAACATCAAATCAATGACTTTTCAGTAAAAGACATTAGAGGCACCTATCAACTTACGGTAGCAGGCACCTCATATGAACTTACCATAAACGGGAAACTTTCAAAGCCCACCGTAAAAGTAATGCAGGACTCTGTAAAGATTGAATCAGGGATCACTTATAACAACGGATGGGTTAACCTTTTCTTTACACCGGCATCAGATAAAGAGGCTTCTTTTGTTCGTTTATCAGCACCTGTAACCAATATCCAGAAAATTTTGGGAAAAGGCATCCTTACCAACGGAAAAGAAATTACCTGGGAAGCTATAAGAAAAGAGGATGCCGCTGAGAAAAACGAAAAGAGTGATGAGGAAAAAGCCGTTGCCGTACCCAAAGTAATGCCGGTTACGTTTCCAAACAAAGCTTTCGGTTTTTCCCAAAAGCCCGAAAAACAAAATATCCTTTTCAAAAATGCCACCGTGTGGACCAATGAAAATGAAGGGATTCTTAAAAATGCAGACGTGTGGGTTGTAAACGGAAAGATAAAAGCTGTCGGGAAAGATCTTGAGGCCAGTGATGCCCGTATCATAGATGCTTCCGGAAAGCATCTCACTTCGGGAATTATTGATGAGCATTCTCATATTGCAGCCGCCAGTATAAACGAAGCCGGACACAATTCAACTGCCGAAGTTACCATAGAAGATGTGGTAGAACCCGATGATATCGATATTTATCGCAATCTTTCAGGTGGTGTAACCACCATACAGATCCTGCACGGCTCTGCAAATCCTATCGGTGGAAGATCGGCCCTTATAAAACTAAAATGGGGAGAAAATGCTGATGAAATGCTTATAGATAATGCTCTCGGATTTATAAAATTTGCATTGGGAGAGAATGTTAAACAATCTAACTGGTCCAGTTATAACCGTTTTCCGCAAAGCCGTATGGGTGTTGAGCAGGTTTTTATAGACTATTTTCAAAGAGCAAAAGAATACAACGAAAAATGGGATGCCTATGAAGCCCTTTCCACACGACAAAAAGCAAGAACAAAAGCTCCCCGGTATGACGAAGAACTACACACCATCGCAGAGATTATAAACAAAGAACGCTTTATTTCCTGCCACTCATATGTACAAAGTGAGATCAATATGCTTATGAAAGTGGCAGAAAAATTTAATTTTAACGTAAATACATTTACCCATATTCTCGAAGGGTATAAAGTAGCCGATAAAATGGCAGCTCATGGTGTGGCAGGTTCCACCTTTTCAGACTGGTGGGCTTACAAATACGAAGTGAATGATGCCATTCCTTACAATGCCGCTATCATGCACCGTGAAGGGGTACTCGTAGCCATTAACTCAGATGATGCCGAAATGTCCAGAAGATTGAACCAGGAAGCTGCCAAAGCCGTTAAGTATGGAGGTGTTCCTGAAGAAGAAGCCTGGAAATTTGTCACCCTTAATCCTGCAAAAATGCTTCACCTGGACGATAGGACCGGGAGTATAAAAACCGGCAAAGATGCAGATCTGGTATTGTGGAGCGATCACCCCCTGTCTGTTTATGCCGTTGCTGAAAAAACCATGATAGAAGGCGTTATTTACTACGATTCTTCACAAATAGATAATCAGCTTGCCAGGATCGAAGAAGAACGCAATACACTTGTGAATATGATGATACGGGCCAAAAATAAAGGTATGAAAACCCGAACACCCGAGAAAAAGGAAAAAAGACATCTGCACTGTGACTCACTTTAAAAATTAAAAAAAATGAAAATTTTCAATTATATATTTCTGGTTGTTTGCGGTTTGATACCCCTTACCAGTCATGCCCAGCAAACCCCTGCTGCTAAACAAAGCGTTTCTATCGTAATTACCGGTGCAACCGTGCATATAGGCAATGGCGAGGTTTTAAAAAACAGTGCTGTAGGCTTTGAAAATGGTAAAATAACATACGTTGGCTCCGATTCAGGGGTCAATACTTCAGATTTCAATACCGTTATTGATGCCGGCGGACAACATATTTATCCAGGATTTATAGGTACCAATACTACTTTGGGACTGGTTGAGATCGACGCTGTACGAGCTTCAGACGATGATTCTGAAATTGGAGGCCTTATTCCTCATGTACGAAGTATAATTGCCTATAATGCCGAATCAAAAGTAGTAGAGAGTGTACGGCCCAACGGCATATTAATGGCTCAGATATCGCCCCGGGGCGGACGCATCTCAGGGACCTCTTCTATTGTGCAACTGGACGCATGGAACTGGGAAGATGCCGCAGTAAAAACAGATGACGGCATTCATATAACCTGGCCCGCAACTTTTAGAAGAGGACGTTGGTGGACCGGTGAAGACCCCGGCATGAAACCCAATGAAAAGTATCAGCAGGAAGTTGACGAACTTAAACAATTCACCAAAGAAGCCCAGGCTTACCTAAAAGGCGAAAGAGCTCCCAAAAATATTCCTTTTGAAGCCATGGAAGGCCTTTTTAACGGTACTCAGAAAGTATTTATCCGGGCCAATGATCAAAAACAAATTACCGATGCAGTTCTTTTTGCCAAAGAAACCGGAATAGAACAAATAGTGATCATTGGAGGAGATGAGGCCCACAAAGTAACCGATCTTCTGTCTCGCGAAAATGTAGCAGTACTCCTGAGCAGGCCACACCGCTTACCGGCAAAAGAAGACGATCACGTAAAACACCCTTTTATGCTAGCTTCACTACTCATGGATAAAGGTATTGTTACCGGAATAGAAATGAGCGGACAAATGGAACGTATGAATACCCGTAACCTTCCCTTTTACGCAGGAACATTTGCGGCGTACGGACTTCCAAAAGAAGAGGCCCTTAAACTCATTACCTTAAATGCCGCTAAAATACTGGGCATTGATAGTTTTGCTGGTTCACTGGAAGTAGGTAAAGACGCTACCCTGTTCATATCACAGGGAGATGCTTTGGATATGCGTACCAACCAGCTATCACATGCTTTTATTCAGGGGAGAGAAATAAGCCTTGAAACACATCAAACCCAACTTTGGAAACGCTATTCCGGCAAGTACGGACAAGAATAAAAAAAGGCCGGTAAAACCGGCCTTTTTTATATAAAAGCACTGCTTACTCTGTACCTTCTGAGACATAGACAGCAGCATCAGGTTTCTCAAAAATAGAAGCAGAAACACGTTCTTCAGAAAAGTTTATATTCTCAAATGATATCGTTCTGGCCGGTTCTATTATGTGGTGCCCCTCATTTTTGTACCATGTAATCGAATTAGGTACCACGAGTCCGTTTACCTCTTTCCAGTCATCATATCGAATAAATTTCACATTATTGTTAGCTTCGCCTTTTCCAAAAGTTACCGTATAACCCAACCATTGCATAGAATGGTCTTCTGCATCGTAATACACAAAATAATTGTCATCAGGAGCATCTCCTACATTCGCTTCAAAAGATATTTTGAATCCCGGATATGATTTTCCTTCGTATTGCAGATCATCAGTTTTCTCATATATGACCCCTGAGTCTGACAACACAAAAGGCATGGCATAAAAGTAGAACATAAGGTTATGATAAAAGCGGGCGTTCCCTTTAAAAGAATCTTCTTCCTGCAGTATCCATGAATCCCGGCCATCAAAACCAATGCGGTACAGATCTGTCTCAACCAAGTCATTACGAGACAGGAGATCAATGGTTTGTTTTTCATTTCCGTTAGGCTTCTTGATCTCAAACGTAAGGGTTTTCA
Source organism: Ascidiimonas aurantiaca (assembly GCF_037646345.1). Classification (NCBI taxonomy): domain Bacteria; kingdom Pseudomonadati; phylum Bacteroidota; class Flavobacteriia; order Flavobacteriales; family Flavobacteriaceae; genus Ascidiimonas; species Ascidiimonas aurantiaca. Next base: position 49,034 of record NZ_JBBEWR010000017.1, read on the forward strand.
TAGCTTTCCACGTATCAACGCCTCCATGCCTGGTAAACACTTTTGCCAATGCCTCAGGGTACGCAGACAGAGCCTCTGTTTTTATTTCACTTACCACTGTTTCCGGCTGTTTTGCTTTTGGCTGACAGGACGCCAGCCCTATAAGGATCATTCCTAAAACACTTATTTTTTTCATTCCCGGTTTTTTAGTTTAGGTACTTGGTCGGTATCCCTGCGAAATAATTACACGAATAAATGTATTTTTACTGCGAATTCTACCGTATGATCAAAGAAATAGAAAGTTTACAAAACCCGCTTATAAAAAAAGTTATCTCTTTACGTGAAAAGTCCCGGGAAAGAAAAAAACATGCGCTTTTCATCATAGAAGGTAAAAGAGAGGTTACCCTCGCCTTACAGGCTGGTTATGAACTGGATACCCTTCTCTTTTGGGAAGAATTCATAACTCCGCATATGCTCGATCAATGGTTGTCCCAACGCAATGGGGCCAAGCTGGTAAAGATCACACCAGACATTTACAGAAAACTCGCTTACCGTGAATCTACAGAAGGTATTATTGCTATTGCTAAAAGTAAGGATCATAAATTACAAGACCTGAAACTGTCTAAAAAAAACACTTTAGTATTAGTTGCCGAGGCTCCTGAAAAACCGGGAAATATTGGCGCCCTGTTACGAACAGCCGATGCAGCAGCGCTGGATGCAGTAATTATTGCCAATCCTAAAACAGACCTCTACAACCCCAATATTATCCGCTCTTCCGTTGGAGGGTTATTTACAGTCCCTATTGCCACAGGAACCACCGAAGAAATAATTGCCTTTTTAAACAGGCAAAATATTGCTATTTACGCTATGGCTCTTACAGCTTCCATACCCTATTATTCAGTAGATTTTACCAATTCTGCAGCTATCGTTGTGGGAACAGAAGCAACCGGTTTAAGTGCTTCCTGGATCAATAGTGCAAAAACCAATATTATTATTCCCATGCAGGGAAAAATAGATTCCATAAATGTATCCGTAGCGGCTGCCATTCCTGTTTTTGAGGCAAAGAGGCAGCGCATTTTGAAAAACAAAAACCTTTAACCTAATCTAAACCAGAAACTAAAATGACCCCAGATACTCTTTTTTATATAGTGATCGCCATACTGGTTATTGAATTTATAGCAGATCAATGGCTGGGATATCTCAATGCGCGCCGTTTTAATGCTCCCGTACCCGAAGAACTGAAAGATCTGTATGATGCAAAAGAATACAGGAAGTCACAGCAGTACCAACGGGAACAGTACCGTTTCGGTCTGGTAAGCTCAGGGGTTAGCTTTGCTCTCATGTTAGGGTTCCTAATTTTCGGAGGGTTTGGGTATGTTGACAACCTTGCCAGATCTATAAGTCCTGACCCTATTATTATTGCTTTATTGTTTTTTGGAATACTCATCATGGGAAGCAGCCTGCTTACCCTTCCTTTTTCATGGTATCATACTTTTGTAATTGAAAACAAATACGGTTTTAACACCACCACGCGCAAAACATTTATAGCTGACAAGATAAAGGGATGGATACTCATGGCTATTTTGGGAGGAGGAATGCTCGCACTGATCATGAAATTCTACGAGTGGGCAGGAACCTCCTTCTGGCTATATGCGTGGGCATTGTTGGCACTCTTTAGTATTCTGGCAAATATGTTCTACAGCAGGTTGATCGTGCCTCTCTTTAACAAGCAAACCCCTTTAGAAGAGGGTTCTTTAAAAACAGCTATTGAAGCCTACGCTTCCCGGAACAATTTTGAACTGGATAAGATCTTTGTTATCGACGGGTCAAAAAGATCCACCAAAGCCAATGCACATTTTTCCGGTTTTGGAAAACAAAAACGAATAGCTTTGTATGACACACTTATCAATGATCTGGAAACACCTGAAATTGTGTCAGTGCTTGCACATGAGGTAGGGCATTATAAAAAAAATCATATTTTGTTCAATCTATTGGTTTCTCTTTTACTCACCGGGGTTACTTTTTATATCCTTTCTGTTTTTATTAACTATCAGGAACTATCGCTGGCTATTGGTGTAGAGACTCCGGGGTTTCATGCAGCACTACTTACTTTTGGTATTCTGTACAGCCCTATTTCTGAGGTTACAGGGCTTTTGATGAATTACTTCTCCCGAAAATTTGAATATCAGGCCGACGCTTTTGCCAAAGATACCTATGAGGCTGCCCATTTAATCAGTGCCCTTAAAAAGCTTTCAAAACACAGCCTGAGTAACCTTACTCCGCATCCTGCCTACGTTTTTATGCATTATTCACATCCGTCACTTATTCAACGTATAAAACAGCTTAAGGCATAGATTTTGTTGTGTAATAAGAAAGTTTACATTACTTTTAATTTATGACATTAATTGATCTGGAAGAGGAAAACAAAGCCATTGCGAAGCAGTATAAAGAACTGTTGCGTATAAGCTATCAGACGCTCAGCGAAGATGATAAAAAGCTGATAAGAAGAGCGTTTGATACGGCTGTTGATGCCCATAAAGATCAACGAAGAAAAAGCGGAGAGGCATATATTTTTCACCCTATAGCCGTAGCCAAAACAGTTGCCTCCGAAATCGGTATGGATGCCACCTCTATTGCTGCTGCACTTTTACACGATGTGGTAGAAGATACCGAATATACCCTAGAGGATATCGAAAGGCTTTTTGGTGAAACCGTAGCCCGTATTGTGGACGGACTAACGAAAATTTCACATTTAAGTGTTGAAAAGGACGTTTCATTGCAAGCAGAGAATTTTCGGAAAATGCTATTGACCCTTAATGATGACATACGGGTTATTATTATTAAAATAGCAGACCGGCTTCACAATATGCAAACCATGGAAACGATGCCTGAGCACAAACAGGTAAAGATCGCCTCTGAGACCTTGTATATTTATGCGCCTATGGCTCATAGAATAGGTTTATACAACATCAAGACCGAACTGGAAGACCTCGGGTTAAAATATACCGAACCAGAGGTGTACAACGATATTCTGAGCAAAATTGAAGAAAGTAAAGAAGACCAACAGAGGTATATAAAAGATTTCTCAAGTGTTATTGAAGAAACTCTTGATAAAGAAGGGCTCAATTACCAAATAAAGGGACGTACCAAATCCATTTTCTCCATAAGAAGGAAAATGCAGGCGCAGAATGTGAGCTACGATGAGGTGTATGATAAATTTGCCATTCGTATCATTTATAAATCTGATAGCCGAAATGAAAAATTCCTGGCCTGGAAAATTTACTCGGTAGTAACCGACCATTTTAAACCCAATCCCGTACGCCTTCGCGATTGGATATCCTCTCCGAAATCAACCGGTTATGAAGCACTTCATATTACCGTTATGGGCCCTAAAGGACGTTGGGTAGAAGTACAGATACGCAGTGAGCGAATGCATGAAATCGCCGAAAAAGGGTATGCTGCTCATTTTAAATACAAACACGGCGAGCAACAGGAAATGGGGATCGATATCTGGCTCAACCGTTTACAGGATGCTCTGGAAAACTCTGAAGGAAGCGCAGTAGATTTTGTAGAGGAATTTAAACTCAACCTGTACGCTAAGGAGATCTTTGTATTTACTCCAACCGGAGACCTGAAATCTCTCCCTAAAGGAGCCACTCCACTTGACTTTGCTTTCCATATTCACACCGAAGTAGGCATGCGTACCAGAGGTGCAAAAGTAAACAGCAAACTGGTACCACTAAGCTATCCTCTTAAAAGTGGAGATCAGGTAGAGATCATTACTTCCGAGCAATCTAAACCCAATGCCAACTGGTTAGATTATGCTACTACCGCACGTGCACGCACCAAGATCAAATCTTCCCTGCGGGAAGAGAAAAAGGAAATCGCAGAAGAAGGTAAAGAGCTGCTTAGGCGTAAACTCAAACAACTCAAGATAACTCTCAATGAAAGAATAGTAAACGAACTGGTAATTTATTTTAAGCTTAAAACCAGTCTCGATCTTTTTTACAGAGTAGGTATCGGCACCATTGAGAATCAGAAATTAAAAGATTTTGCCGCTGCCAGAAACAATACCTTTATCAACTTCTTCAAAAACAGAATGCGTAAAAGTCCTGTTCCTGAAGATATTAATAAAGAAGAGATCACCTCCCGGTATGACCTGTTAGTATTTGGCAAAGAAGAAGAAAAACTAGATTATAAGTTTTCCAATTGCTGTAACGCCATTCCCGGAGACGATGTATTTGGTTTTGTTACTATTAATGACGGGATCAAGGTTCATAAAAAAGATTGTCCTAATGCCATTTCATTACAATCTAATTATGCGTATCGCATTATGTCTGCCAAGTGGATAGACTCCTCGCAACAGGAGTTTACAGCAGTCATTAATCTTACCGGTATTGATAACATAGGACTGGTAAGCCATGTCACCAAAATTATCTCCCAAAACATGCATGTGAATATGAAAAATTTGAGTTTTGATACTAATGATGGAGTGTTTACAGGAAAAATAACCGTTGAAGTGAAAAATAAAACCATTCTTAAAAAGCTCATAGACAATCTCCGTAAATTAAACGGTATTGATAAAGTAACCCGAATTTAATTTTTAACTGTACCTTTGTACAATATTTGGAAGGCAACATATGGCGAACGAAAAGAATCAGGAAATCGTAAAAAATGTTTTCACTAATTTTCTGGAAGAAAACGGCCACCGGAAAACTCCGGAAAGGTATGCTATTTTACAGGAAATCTATGATAATGACGATCATTTTGACATTGAGTCACTATACATTAAAATGAAAAATAAAAATTATAGAGTGAGTCGCGCCACACTCTATAACACCATAGAGCTTCTGTTGGAATGCAACCTGGTAAGAAAGCACCAGTTCGGGCAAAACCAGGCCCATTACGAAAAATCGTATTTTGACAAGCAGCACGATCATGTTATTCTTACAGATACAGGCGAGGTAATGGAGTTCTGCGACCCCAGGATACAAACCATAAAGAAAACCATCGAAGAGGTTTTCAATATTAAAATTCACAACCATTCACTTTATTTTTACGGAACCAAAAACGAAACAAATCACTAACTTACAAAGTACTTAATTATAATGGCTGTAGATTTACTACTGGGGCTGCAATGGGGGGATGAAGGAAAAGGAAAAATTGTTGATGTTCTCACAAAAGATTATGATATCATTGCCCGTTTTCAGGGAGGGCCCAATGCAGGGCACACTCTCGAATTTGATGGAATAAAGCACGTTTTACATACCATTCCATCAGGAATTTTTCATAAAAATGCAATCAACATTGTTGGGAACGGAGTAGTTATTGACCCCGTTATTTTTAAGAAAGAACTCGATAATCTTTCCGGTTTTAACATCGACCTCCCTTCAAAGCTGTTTATATCAAGAAAAGCACATCTTATATTACCCACACACCGATTACTGGATGCGGCCTCAGAAGCTTCTAAAGGAAAAGCTAAAATAGGTTCTACCTTAAAAGGGATAGGCCCGGCATACATGGATAAAACCGGCCGTAACGGCATACGCGTGGGTGACCTGGAACTGGATGACTGGAAAGAGCGCTACAGAGCACTGGCGAACAAGCATGAGGCCATGATAAAGTTTTATGATGTTGACGTTCAGTACGATCTTGCCGAACTGGAAGCAGAGTTTTGTGAAGGTGTGGAAACCCTTAAATCCCTGACTTTCATTGATAGTGAAGAATTTTTCTATCAGGCTCAAAAAGACGGAAAAACCATTCTTGCAGAAGGTGCCCAGGGTTCCCTTCTCGATATTGACTTTGGCACATACCCTTTTGTAACCTCTTCCAATACTACAGCGGCGGGAGCCTGTACAGGCCTGGGTGTAGCCCCTACCAGAATAAAAGAAGTACTGGGTATTTTTAAAGCGTACACAACCCGTGTTGGCAGTGGCCCCTTCCCCACCGAGCTTTTTGACGAAACAGGAAAACTCATGGCCAAAGTGGGGAACGAATTCGGTGCCACAACCGGAAGACCCAGAAGATGTGGCTGGCTTGATCTTGTGGCATTAAAATATGCCGTTCGCGTAAATGGTGTTACCCGTTTAATGATGATGAAAGCAGATGTACTGAGCGGTCTTAAAAGCCTAAAAGTATGTACCGCTTATAAATACAACGGAAAAACCATTACCCACCTGCCATTTACCATTGATGCCGAAAATGTAACCCCGGTTTATACCGAACTGCCAGGCTGGGACACCGACCTTACCGGATTACGATCGGCAGATCAACTTCCCAAAGCCCTTAACAGCTATATAAAATTTCTGGAAAAAGAGCTCGAGGTGCCTATTAAAATAGTCTCCGTTGGGCCAGACAGAACACAAACCATACACCGATAAGTAAAAGCCTCTCCCACGAGAGGCTTTATAATACATTTTGTACACCACCTTAGTATATTAAAATCCTCTTAACGGCAAGGCCGCTTCTGTTAAAAATCTTATTTTTGAACCAAAATCTAAAGGGTTGAGACTATCCTATTACATACTGGTTACTATACTGATAAGTTTATTTTCTTTTTGCGCATATGCTCAGGAAAAAAAGAAAACAATTACCGTTGTTTACGGAGGGAACTTTGATAAAGATGAAGCCAAATATCCGGGAGCTTCCATTTTCTCACGTGATGAAGACCGGCAAGTACAATTTGAACATCAGGGCGGGGAGTTATGGTGTGACCTGGCCATTTACAATCAAAAAGAAAATAAAGTAAGGGCCTTTGGTAATGTACGCTTTAACCAGGGAGATTCTTTACAGCTAACCAGCGAAAAACTCGCTTACGACGGAAATATAAAAATGGCTGTTGCCAGTGAGTCCGTTATACTCCAAAATGCACAAATGACGCTTGAAACCGATACGCTTTATTTTGACCGTAGTATTCAACAGGCCTATTATGATTCGTTTGGTACCGTAAAAGATTCGGCCAATGTATTAACCAGCGACAAAGGCCGCTATTTTGTAGAGCGCAAAAAATATCAGTTCCTCAGTGATGTAACTATTACCAATCCTGAATATACGCTGGAATCTACCCGATTAGATTATTATACTACCAGTAAGCATGCCTATATGTACGGGCCATCTACCATTACCGGCGAAGAATACGTAACCTATTGCGAACGCGGTTTTTACGACACCACCGATGAAAATGGCTATTTTGTAAAAAATTCCAGAATAGATTATAACAACCGTACCATTTACGGCGACAGTCTTTATTTTAATAAGTTTGAAAATTTTGCTTCGGCAACTAATAATATTAAAGTAATTGATACAGTAAATAAAGGTATAGTGAAAGGTCACTATGCAGAAGTGTTTAAAGAAAAAGATTCTGTATTTATCACCAAAAGAGCATTGGCTGTTAATCTTGTAGAACAGGACTCTTTATATATACATGCAGATACCCTTATGGTAACCGGCCCTCCCGATAATAGAATTATAAGAGGTTTTCGCAATGCCAAACTCTTTAAAAAAGACCTGAGTGGCAAATGCGACTCCATACACGTAAACCAAAAAACAGGGCTCACACAACTCATAGGTGAACCTTTAGGCCCCCAGGGAGATGAGCTACCCCTTTTAGAACGAAAAATGAAAGGACCCGTACTGTGGTCCGGAAGAAATCAGATGACAGGTGACAGTATTCACCTAATCTCAAACGTAAAAACTGAAAAACTGGACTCTCTCAAAGTGCTTAACAATGCGTTTATAGTAGAAAAAGATTCTTTGAGTGAATCAGGGTATAATCAGGTAAAAGGGAAAGATCTCTTTGGCAAATTCGAAGAAAATGCATTGAAGGAAGTAGATGTTATAAAAAATACTGAAGTCATTTATTATATGTACAATGACAGTGGAGGGTTTATTGGCATCAATAAAACCATATGCAGTGCCATAAATATGACCTTTTTTGAGAGTCAGATAGAAGATATTACCTTTTTTACCAATCCGGATGGTGATATTTTTCCGGACAAGGAACTTCCTCTCAATGCGCGTAAACTTTCCGGGTTTATCTGGAGGGAAGATGAAAAGCCCCTTGATCAGAATGATCTTTTTGATGAAGATGACAAAAATGTACAATTGGTAAAAATTCGTGGCCTGACCGAACCCATAGACATCGACGCCGAAGAATTTGAAAGACAACAAAAAGAAGAAACTCCCGATACAGGAGCAAAAACGGCTTCTAAGAAAAAAGCACCTAAAACAGGTCAGTAACCAAATGATCTCCCTATCGGTATGAAAAAAGATTTCTTCAAGTATCAGGCACAGACCTCACCACATCCTTTAGGAATGGAGATAAGCCATGCACATGGTAGTTATATATTCGATAAGGCTCAAAAACCTTATCTGGACATGGTAGCAGGAATATCGGCATGCAGTCTGGGGCATTGTCACCCCGCAGTGGTAGATGCCGTTAAGCAACAAACAGAAAAATATCTGCATGTTATGGTATATGGTGAATATATACAATCACCCGCAGTAAATTTCACCAGATTGTTAGCTTCTTTTCTACCCCAACCCCTAGAAACCACCTATCTCACTAATTCTGGCACAGAAGCTACCGAAGGCGCCTTAAAACTGGCAAAAAGAATAACCGGCCGTTATGAGATCATAGCAGCCAGAAACGCCTACCACGGCAATACCCAGGGCGCCATGAGTGTTATGGGCTACGAAACCCGTAAACAGGCGTACCGTCCTCTTATACCCGGCACCCGGTTTATACAATTCAATCACGAACCCGATATTGATAAAATTACTTCCCGAACGGCGGCTGTAATTTTAGAAACCATACAGGGAGGAGCAGGGTTTATTACCCCAACAGAAGGGTATCTTAAAAAAGTAAAAGAGCAATGTAAAAAAGTGGGGGCGCTGCTCATTCTTGATGAAATACAGCCCGGTTTTGGAAGAACCGGTAAATTATTTGGGTTTGAGCACTATGAAGTAGTTCCCGATATCCTGGTCATGGGCAAAGGTATGGGAGGCGGGATGCCTGTAGGCGCATTTACAGCATCTCATGAACACATGAGCACCCTGAAAGAAGCTCCCAAATTAGGACACATTACCACATTTGGAGGACATCCGGTAATTGCCGCAGCCTGTCTGGCCACACTTAAGATAATCACTTCCGGAAATTTTATGCAGGACGTACTGGAAAAAGAAAGATTGCTTCGACAACTTCTTATACATCGGCATATTAAAGAAATTCGGGGAAAGGGGCTTATGCTAGCTCTTATTCTCCCTAATGCCGAAATGGCTAATTATCTGGTTACTGAAGCTTTAAAAAAAGAATTACTTCTTTTCTGGCTACTTTTTGAACCTAAAGCAGTTCGTATAACACCTCCATTAACTATTTCTAAAGAAGAATTAAAGAAAGGATGTACTATTATTTTAGAAATACTGGACCAATATCAGGAAACACATGTTAACTAATTTGTTGATAACAAAAAGGCGGATTACCAAATTTTAACTCAGCATCTCTTAATTTTAAATACATAGAAATCTAAAAGCGCATAGCCTATGCAATTTAGTTCTAGTGAAGACAAAAACCTACCCATTGCAAAGTTTGAGTCAATGTTGAAAACCAACGATGTTTACTTTTTTGACTCTGCAGATTTTGAAGAGATTATTCACCATTATCTGGATACTGGTAAAGTAAACCTCGCCAAAAAAGCAATTAAGATAGGACTGGAACAACACGTAAACTCAACTAACCTGAAACTCCTTCAAATTGAAGTGCTTGTTTTTGAGAATCAATTAGAGATCGCTGAGAGAATGCTTAATGATCTTATGGCCATTGAAAACTCTAATGAAGAGATTTACATCCAAAAAGCCAACATCTATTCTAAGAAAGACGATCACTCAAGAGCCATAGAGCTACTTAAGTCAGCACTCGCCTATTCAGATGATCCGCCGGATATCTATTCGCTTATTGGTATGGAGTATCTTTTTATGGACGATTACAAATCGGCCAAAGACTACTTTATTAAATGCCTGAAAGTAGATCCGGATGATTATTCATCGCTATACAACGTTATTTATTGTTTCGAATTCCTGGAAGAATATGACGGGGCCATTGAGTTCCTGAATACCTACCTCGACAAGAACCCTTACTGCGAGGTAGCATGGCACCAATTGGGGAAACAGTTTTTTGTCAAAAAAATGTTTAAAGAAGCCCTGGCCAGTTTTGAATTTGCCATTATTTCTGACGATATGTTTGTGGGTGCTTACCTCGAAAAAGGAAAAGTATTGGAAAAAATGGGACGCTACGATGAAGCTATAGAGCATTATGAAATGACCCTTACCTTGGATGACCCTACCTCTTTTGCCTATCTGCAAATGGGTAAGTGTTATGAAAAACTGGGAAGAATGGAGCAGGCGCAACAATATTACTATAAAACAGTTCATGAAGACCCACTGCTGGATAAGGGGTGGATGGCTATTACCAACTTTTACTTTAAGCAGAAGCAATATCAAAAAGCATTATACTACAGCAACAAAGCCATTAATATTGATAGTGAAAATGTGCTATACTGGAAGCTTAATGCTGAGATAAATAAAGAACTGCAGATGTGGGAAGAGGCAGACCTGTCATATCAAAAAACTGTAGAGCTTGGAAATTATGAGCTGGAAACCTGGATTTCCTGGTGTGATATCCTTCTAAAGCTGGGTGAATACGAAAGTGCAGCCCGGTCATTAATGCAGGCATTAGAGTTTTATCCCGAAGAACCCATTCTGGAATACAGGCTGGCAGGTATATATTTGCTCACTAATGACACATTAAAAGGAACTTTCCATTTAAAAAATGCACTGAGGAAAAACTTTGAAGATCACACCGTTTTAGAGAGGTTATACCCATCCGTATTTTCCAGAAATTCTGTTAAGAATATTATAACAAATTTTAAAAACACTTCTATATAATATTTCCATACTTTTGCCGTGTTAATTTGACAACATGGAACGATCGTTCAAAGACTTTTTGGTTATTACCCTCAAAGGCCTGGCGATGGGAGCGGCAGATGTGGTACCAGGTGTTTCAGGAGGTACTATTGCCTTTATCTCAGGTATTTACGAAGAACTTATCTCCACTATTAACAAACTGGATCTCGCTGCTTTAAAAATTTGGAAAAGTAATGGCTTCAAAGCTATGTGGGAGCATATCAACGGAAGTTTTTTACTGGCGCTTTTTTCCGGTATTCTTATCAGTATTCTCTCTTTGGCAAAAACCATAAAGTGGCTTTTGGAAAACGAACCTATTATATTGTGGTCGTTCTTTTTCGGGTTGGTTGTTGCCAGTATCTTTCTTATATCCAAAAGTATTACCAAATGGAACGGTATCGTTATTATTGCTTTACTGGCAGGTACCGCTGTTTCTTACTACGTAACTATTCTGGAGCCCACCTCCTCTCCTGATAATCTTCTCTATCTTTTTTTCTGTGGTTTTATCGCCATTATAGCCATGATTTTACCTGGCGTATCCGGAGCTTTCATTTTAGTATTGCTCGGTGCCTACAGTACCGTTATAGGTATGGTAAACCAGTTTACAGAAAGTATTTATGAATTTAACCTTAGCAAGTTTAGCGATGCTTTTATAAAATTTATCACTCTGTTTGCGGGGGCCGTAGTAGGTATAAAGACATTTTCAAAGATCCTTAACTGGATGTTTGCCAATTTTAAGAACATTACGCTGGCCGTTCTCACAGGTTTCATGATAGGTTCTTTAAACAAATTATGGCCATGGAAAAAAACCATTAGCTGGTTTGAAAATTCACATGGAGTGCAGGAACCCCTTTTGCAAAAAAGCATCTCTCCCAATGTTTTTAATGGTGATCCTAAACTAACCTGGGCACTGGCTCTTATGCTCATTGGCTTTTTAGTTATATTTTTACTTGAAAAAATTGCACAAAGAGCCAAAACAGAAAAATGAGCAAAAGCACAAGAACACTTCAGGACAAAATATTTTTGGTGATCAAAGGGTTGGCTATGGGGGCAGCCAATAAAGTACCGGGTGTATCAGGAGGTGTAGTTGCTTTCGTAGCAGGTTTCTATGAAGAATTTATTTACTCTCTTCAAAAAATAAATGCAAAAGCCTTCAAGCTTCTTATCAACGGGCGGTTCAATAGTTTTTTTCGTTACATAAACGGGCGGTTCCTCGGTTTACTGGTTTTTGGCATGCTCATAAGCTACTTCAGCATATCCAAATTACTGGACTACTTTATTGAAAAAAAAGAACTCTTTGTCTGGGCTGCATTTTTTGGAATGATCATTGGCTCAATATATTACATTGCAAAAGATTTTAATCACTGGAACCGAAAAACCGTGACCTCATTAATACTGGGTATTGCCATAGGGGTATCTATCAGCTTTTTGAGTCCGGCACGGGAAAACACAAACCTCCTGTTTATTTTTATTTGTGGCATTATCAGCGTATCGGGCATGACCCTTCCCGGTCTCTCGGGCTCGTTTATCCTTATCTTACTGGGAAACTATGTCTTACTACTGGTTGACTCGGTAAATGCCCTATATGATACTTTTGCTGAAGTTTTAAGAGGTGATCTCAGCTTTCTTCACAATCAGGAACGCTTAGATATGTTACTTATTCTGGCAGTTTTTACCCTCGGGTCTGCTACAGGATTGGTTACATTCTCCCATTTACTCTCTTTTGTGCTCAAAAATTTTAAAAATATTACCACTGCCCTTATCATGGGTTTTATTTCAGGTTCGCTGGGAGTTGTATGGCCCTGGAAAGAAACTATTTTTAAGACCGATGCTTCCGGAGCTTTCCTTCTGGACAGTAATGGCATGCAGGTAGTTCAAAACTACAAGCGTTTTTTACCCGATATGTCTGACCCTGAAAACTGGTTAGCCATAGGTTTTATTATATTTGGTATTTTAGTAGTACTTGCACTGGACTGGTATGGAAAAAAAACTCAAAAGCGTCCCTGAGCTATATGGCCTTTTAGGAAAGAATATTGAGTATTCTTTTTCCCGGGGGTATTTTAAAGAGAAATTTGAAAAAGAAGGTCTCAAAAATGCATATTATACCAATTTTGATATTTCTGACATATCCTGCTTTCCGGAGATTTTAAAACAATACCCAAACCTCAGGGGTTTAAATGTCACTATTCCTTATAAGGAAAGTATAATACCCTATCTCGATGATCTGGCTCCCGAAGCACAACACATAAAAGCCGTAAATACTATTTGTTTTGAAAAAGGTAAACGTATAGGATATAATACAGATGCTTTCGGGTTTAATGAGTCACTTACTCCTTTTCTGCGACCCTGGCACCAAAAAGCGCTGGTTCTGGGTACAGGCGGAGCTTCAAAAGCCGTTGCGTATATTCTTCAAAAAAAAGGAATTACTCCTGTTCTACTCTCAAGAAAAAAGCGGGAAGGCGGTTTTATATACCAAGAGCTCACTAAAGAGATTATAAGGTCACATCTGGTAATTGTAAACTGTACTCCGCTGGGAACCTCTCCCTACATTCATGCAAAACCCATATTGCCTTATCAACATCTTACCGAAAAACATCTTCTGTATGACCTTATTTATAATCCTTCAAAAACTTCATTCCTGAAAGAAGGGGAAAAAGCAGGAGCCACTATTGTTAACGGACTCAAAATGTTAGAATTACAGGCTGAAAAAGCGTGGGAGTTGTGGCAAAAACCTTCTTTAAAGGTGTAATACCTTTTTTTACTGTAAAGCGCAAAATTCTTTGCCATGTAAAGAGTTGTTAGTATCTTTCACATTGAAAGTAATGATGAACCCTAAACATTAGTGAAATGTTAGCAGAGGAAAAAGATAACCTGCAGCCGGCAGAAGGAACAGAAGAAAACATAGAAAAAAAAGCAGAAAATACCACCCGGCAACAAGAGATCGCTGAGGGAAAAAATAAAGAAGAGCCAAAGATCGAAGAAGTGGTTTCAGAAGAAGAAAAAGCATTGGCCACAACTGAAGAAAAGGAAACAACTGAGCCTTTAGAGGCACAGGAAGAGGATACCAACGAAAAGGTAAAAGCTGAAACACCTGTATCAAAAACAGAAAGTCATACAAGCCCTGAAGAAACTTTGGGAACCGAAACCATTGTTCCGCATGAAGAAATAACCCCATCACCTTCCGTAGCAAAAAAAGAGACTTCTGAGCTCGCCACATCCGAAACAACCACAGCTAAGGTTTCGGAAGAAACTGAGGAAAAAGCCCTGAACGAAATTGAAGAATCCAATGCCGAAGATGCTGAAGATGAAGCTAACCAGGACAGGCATAACATACCGCTATTGGATTACCACTCCATGACTATGGAACAATTGGTGACCGAACTGACCAAGCTTGTAAAAAATGAAAAAATACAGGCCATTAAAAATCATGTAGATGCCATTAAAAATGAGTTTGACCTTAAGTTTCAGGAATTACTGGAACAAAAAAAGGAAGATTTTTTAAATGAGGGTGGTAATGAAATAGATTTCAGGTATGTATCTCCGGTAAAAACCAACTTCAACGAAGTATATAACGACTACCGGGAAAAGAGAAATCAATATTACAAAAATCTGGAGCGTTCTTTACAAACAAATCTGGCAAATCGCCTGGATATTATAGAAGAATTAAAGGGGCTCATTAATGTTGAAGAAAACATTAATACTACCTACAAACATTTTAAAGAACTTCAGGACCGGTGGAGAAATGCAGGCCCCATACCCCGAATGCATTATAACGATGTCTGGCGCACCTATCATCACCACGTTGAGATTTTTTATGACTTTCTGGACCTGAACCGGGATCTTCGGGATCTTGATTTTAAACGCAACCTTGAAGAAAAAGAGAAAATCATAGCTCGCGCTGTAGAACTGGCAGATGAAACTGACGTAGGTAAAGCCTTTAGAGAATTACAGGGACTCCACAAGATCTGGAAAGAAGAAATAGGCCCTGTAGATCGGGAACATCGTGAGGAAATATGGAAGAAGTTCAGCGCTGCTACAAAAGTTATTCATGATAAAAGACAGGAATACTTCAAAAATCTGGATAGCATTTATGAGCAAAACCTGGAGAATAAAAAAGAGATTATAAACAGTATTGAAGAAATTGCCAAAAACCCTCCAGGCTCGCACGGACAATGGCAAAAACAAATACGGGAGGTAGAGCAGCTAAGAGATACTTTCTTTAAAGCAGGAAAAGTACCTCACAAAGTAAACGAGCAAACCTGGAGTGCTTTTAAAGAAGCGGTAAGAAATTTTAACCGTAGCAAAAATGCATTTTACAAAGATCTCAAAAAGGAACAGCATCTTAACTATGAAAAGAAACTGGAACTGGTAAAACTGGCAGAATCATTAAAAGATAGTGAAGACTGGTCAGAGACCACTCCTGTCATGAAAAAAATACAAAACGACTGGAAAAAAATAGGTCACGTACCCAGAAAGTTCTCTGATAAGATATGGGATGATTTTAAAAATGCCTGCAACCATTATTTTGACAGGCTGCATGCGCTTCGTAACGAAGCGAACAAGGAAGAAGTAGAAGCTTTTGAAAAGAAAAAGCAGTTTCTGGATGATCTTCGTGAATATGAGCTTACGGGCGACAAAGATAAAGACCTCACCTCTATTCAAAATTATATTTCCGAATGGAAAAGTATTGGCAGGGTTCCTTACAACAAACGCAATATTGAGGGGCGTTTTAATAAGATACTGGATGCTCTCTTTCGAAAACTGGATGTTAATAAAAATCAGGCCGAACTCATTAAATACGGCAACAAGCTGGAACAGTTAGCCAATTCGGAAAATGACGACAGGCTTATTACCAATGAAAAAATATTTATCAGAAGGAAAATTGATGAATTAAAAGGAGAAATACGGCAGTTAGAAAACAATTTGCAATTTTTCTCCAATGCTTCCGAGAACAATCCTCTGGTGCAGGAAGTGGTCAAAAATATAGATAAACACAAACAGGATCTTGAGCTCTGGAAAGAAAAGTTAAAACAGTTAAGAGCCTTGGGGTAAACTAACCACGCTTCAAAAGCCTGAAAACTTTAAAATAGAACCATAAAAAAACAGCGGCTGGCCGCTGTTTTTTTAGTCTATATACTATAACTTTATTCTCAATTAAGCTGAAGCGATGCTATTACTTAGCTACATTTACAGCGCGAGTTTCACGAATTACAGTAATTTTTACCTGTCCGGGATACGTCATGTCTGTTTGTATCTTTTGAGATATCTCAAAAGATAGTTCAGAAGCTCTTTCGTCACTTACCTTTTCACTTTCCACAATTACACGAAGCTCCCTTCCTGCCTGAATGGCATAGGCTTTTTTAACACCGTTAAAAGCAAACGCTATCTCCTCCAGATCTTTTAGTCTTTGAATATAGGAATCGAGCACCTGTCTTCTTGCTCCGGGTCGGGCTCCGCTTATGGCATCACAAACCTGAACTATGGGAGCTAAAAGGGTTTTCATTTCAATCTCGTCATGATGCGCTCCAATAGCATTGCAAACATCAGGCTTTTCGCCATGCTTCTCAGCCCATTCCATTCCCAGAATAGCATGAGGTACTTCTGTCTCCGTTTCCGGAACTTTTCCAATATCATGAAGTAAACCGGCACGCTTGGCCAGTTTGGCATTCAATCCGAGTTCTGCAGCCATCACACCACACAACTTGGCCACTTCGCGGGAATGTTGTAACAGGTTCTGCCCATAAGAAGAACGGTACTTCATTCGTCCTATCATTTTGATAAGCTCAGGATGCAAACCGTGTATTCCCAAATCGATAACCGTACGTTTTCCAACCTCTATGATCTCTTCATCAATTTGTTTTTTTGTTTTTTGTACGATCTCTTCAATACGCGCAGGGTGAATACGGCCATCGGTAACCAGTTTATGCAGTGAAAGTCTGGCAATCTCTCTTCTCACCGAATCAAAACAGGAAAGAATAATAGCTTCAGGAGTATCATCTACAATAATTTCTACACCGGTAGCTGCTTCCAGCGCCCGTATATTTCTTCCCTCTCTTCCTATAATTCTGCCTTTTACGTCATCAGATTCCAGATTGAACACCGAAACACAGTTTTCAACCGCTTCTTCTGTACCAATACGCTGAATGGTATTCACAACAATTTTCTTAGCTTCCTGTTGCGCAGTGAGCTTGGCTTCTTCCATGATATTCTGGACATAGGCCATCGCATCACTTTTTGCATCTGATTTTAAAGATTCTACCAGTTGCGCTTTTGCTTCATCGGCAGACAGACCCGAAATCACTTCTAATTGCTCTATCTGGCTTTTGTGGAGTTTTTCAACTTCGAGTCGCTTTTTCTCAAGAAAATCAACCCGATAGTCATAATCCTTAATTTTGGTTTCAAGCTCTCCATTGAGCTTTTTATTTCGGGTTAACTCTCCCGTAATTTGCGACTCTTTATCTCTAATTCTTTTTTCTGCTTCGGATATTTTTTTATCCTTCGAAATAATTACTTTCTCATGTTCGGCCTTTAATTCAAGGAATTTTTCTTTGGCCTGTAAAATCTTGTCCTTTTTGATATTTTCACCTTCGGCAGTAGCGTCTTTTACAATTGAAGCCGCTTCTTTTTTTGCGTTGGCTATTAATTTTGAACCACTTTTCCTATCGATTATTTTCAATATGAAAAAGCCAAGGAACAACCCTACAACTACTGCAATTACAATTAATGTTGTATTATCCATCATCTATATATTTAAAAAAAAGCCTACATTGGGTTTTGGTGTTTTGAACAAACTCCAAAAAACAGGTTTAGGGCTAACAGAATGCTCGAAGATCCGTTATCGAGACGGCCTGTTCTTACACTCTAAACTCACCCTTTTTAATTGATACTTGTTGAGTTTGTCAAAAAAAGAAACCAATGTAGGCAGTAACTTAATTTTATTTAAAAGAACGTAACCTTAGCTAAGTTTATCTTTCAAAAGCTGGTTGAGCATAACCAGTCTCTCCTGTACATCTTCCCTTACATGCTCACTGTCAATATCTTTTTGCTCTACCTGGGAAGCAAACTGCAAGGCACACATGGCCAGTACATCCTGTTTGTCCCGAACCGCGTAATTGTGCTCAAATTGTTTTATAAGCGTTTCAATTTGCTTGGCTGCTTTCCGTATCCCCTCTTCCTGAGTGGGGTTAATAGTAAGGGGGTAAACCCTATCTGCTATTGAAATCTTGATTTTGAGTTTGCCATTCATAACACTTCTCAAATCTTATTCGGAAAGCTGCGCAATACAGCGGTCAATTTCTCTTATCAAAGTATTTATTGTAAGCTTAGCTTCTGTTGTTTTTTCATTACTACCCAACATTGAATTTGCCATTTTAAGCGCTCTGTATTTCTCTTTCCATTCTTCAATCTCTTTTTGATGATTGGCAATGGATCTCTTAGAGACCGCTAATTCCCTGGTAAGCATTTCGTTAGATTGTTTTAACACTTCCATTTTATGTAGAAGCTTACTCACCCTGTTCTCAAGGGAATCTACAATCTCTAACATATTACTCATAGGGAGCAAAATTCAAAACTTGATATACAAATGTAAAAGAACTGATCATACCTCGCAATAGTTTCCTTAAAAATTATCGAATTGAGTTTACATTCTATCTTAACATCTTTTGGCGTTTTTCAACCGTATATCTTCTTCTTTTACCAGCAATTATTTAATTTAGCCTCACAATGATTTATACATGCAACGCTACGTACTCACTCTTTTGTTTATAACCCATGTGGTTTCTGCGCAATCTCCATTTCCCAAAGACACATTTATCCCCCCGCTGGATATACCGTTGCTCCTCTCGGGTACTTTTGGCGAATTGCGGTCTGATCATTTTCACTCGGGCATTGATCTGAAAACACAGCAGAGAGAAGGGCTTCCTATTTATGCTATTGGCAGCGGGTACGTTTCCCGTATTAAAATATCGCGATGGGGTTTCGGGAAAGCTATTTATATTCAACATCCTGATGGTAATTATACTTCAGTATATGCTCATTTACAGCAATTCTCCCCGGAAATACAATCCTTTGTAAAAAAACTTCAGTACCAAAAACAATCGTATGAAGTAGAGGTTTATCCCGATCCTGAACAAATACCGGTAAAAAAGGGAGAGGTTATTGCTTACAGCGGTAATACCGGAAGCAGTGCAGGCCCTCATTTGCATTTTGAGATACGTGATGCTAACCAGCGACCCTTAAACCCACTCCAGCTTGGATGGAAAGTTGAAGACAATGTACTCCCCACCATTAAAGGAGTGTTTGCCTATACGCTGGATGCCCAGTCACAGGTTAACCAGTACAATACCAAAGTACCATTGAAAATTCACCAGCAAAGCCCGGGAACTTTTATAGCCAGTAAAATTTATGCCCATGGTGCTATTGGTTTTGGTATAGAAGCTTTTGACCGCCAGAACCACACCTATAATAAAAACGGGGTTTACAAAGTAGAGTTAAAACTAAATGGCACTCCCTACTTTAGTTATGATTTTGAAAGCTTTACCTTTAAAGAAACCCTATACATTAATGCTTTTATCGATTTTTCACACTATAAAAAATTCAAGAAACGTATTCAAAAAGGGTTTATTGAGCCCCAAAACCCTTTGAGTATATATACCAATCACATAAATAACGGAATACTCAAAATTGAAGACCAGCTCTCATATACAGTTGAAATAAAAGTTTCCGATTTTGCCGGTAACGAAAGTACTGTGATCATTCCCATTGAAGGAAAAAAACAGGAAATACTTCACAAAAATGATATTTTGATCACTGAGCGTTTTTTAAGGGCAGGTATAGACAATTTGTATGAACTTGAAAATGTTTCCGTATATTTTCCGGAAGGCACTTTTTATGAAAACTTTTATCTCGATCTCGCTAAGGAAGATTCTCTGTTTAAGATTCACCATGAGAACATCCCTTTACACAAGTCTTACACCATTACATTTGACGCTTCCCAATATTCCGGAGATGAGCGAAAACAAATGTTTATTGCCTATATGAACCGCGAGGGAAGTCTGGAATATCAAAACACACGAAAAGAAGGTGACCAGCTCTCTGCCCGCACCCGAAAGCTGGGCCGCTTTAAACTTGCAAGAGATACCGTTCCCCCAACGGTAACACCTTTAAATTTCAAACAGGGACAATGGCTCACAAACTTCAGGTATTTAAGGCTGCAGATTAAAGATGACCTTACAGGTATTAAAAGCTATAACGCTACTTTAAACGGACGCTGGATACTCATGGAGTATGACCCCAAAACGCAAACTATCTCATACGACTTTAAAGATCTTGACCTTGAAGATGCCAAACATATTTTAGAACTCAATGTAGTTGATAATGTAGGAAATAATACTACATTTACCAGTACTTTTTTCAAAAAGAACTAATTACGCACGCAATTTGAAAAAAAACAACCATTACCTGCTACTGCTACTTCTGGTGTTAGTTAACGGAATTATATATTCCCAAAAAGCAACTCTGCGTGGTATTATTCTCGATGAAAACAATCAACCCATACCTAATGTTAACATAGTCGCCGGCACTAACGGAACACAATCCAATGAAAATGGTTTTTACATGATCTCCCTCCCTGCAGGTCAAAAAGTACTCGTACAGTTTACACACATCACCTTTAAAAAAACAATCCTTACACTCCAGCTAAAAGACGGGGAAGATTTTGAGTTCAATCCGGTAATGCGATTAAATATCGAGCAGATAGACGAAATTGTAGTAACAGCTTCGGGGAGAAAGTTCGTAGAAGGCATTTTAAATATTTCACCCGAGACCATTCGCCAAATTCCCGGGGCCAATCCCGGAGTAGAAAATATTCTGAGATCTCTTCCCGGTGTTAATTCTAACAACGAACTCAGTACGCAATACTCTGTACGAGGGGGAAATTTTGATGAGAACCTGGTATATGTTAATGAGATTGAAGTTTACCGTCCCTTTTTAATACGATCGGGACAACAGGAGGGTTTCAGCTTTGTAAATACAGATCTGGTACAAAATGTAGATTTTTCAGCCGGAGGGTTTCAGGCTCGTTATGGAGATCGCCTTTCATCAGTACTCGATGTTACCTATAAGGTTCCCGTATCTACAGAAGTACGGTTGCATGCCAGTTTGCTGGGAGCCACTGCAGCTCTGGAAACCGTATCACCCAATGGTAAACTATCTACCGTTACCGGAGTACGCTACCGAAACAATTCCCTTTTTGTGAACAGTACACAGACCGAATCAGATTTCACACCGGTCTTTGCAGATGCGCAAACCTATTTCACCTATAAGGCCAACAGTAAATTATTATTTAATTTTCTGGGGTACGTATCTGTTAATGACTATCTCTTCAGGCCCCGTAACCGGCAAACCAATTTTGGTACGCTGGCAGAACCCCGTGCCCTGATCGTATTCTACGACGGGCAGGAGAAAGATCAATACTTAACAAGCCTGGGCGCTCTTAAAGCCACTTATTTTGTGAACGACAGCCTACAGTTAAAATTAATAGGCTCGGCTTTTCATACGGCAGAAGAAGAACACTTTGATATACTGGCGCGCTATCGCCTGGGGGAGGTAAACAGCAATATTGGCGATGACAATTTAGGTGAGGTAGCATTTTCAGAAGGTGTGGGAGCGCAATTCTCGCATGCCCGTAACGATCTCGATGCCCTGATCTTAAATTTTGAACACAAGGGCACCTATACCAAGAACGGCCATCAATGGGATTGGGGCATAAAATATACCCGTGAAGACATACGGGATCGCCTTCGGGAGTATCAGATCATTGATTCTGCTGGCTTTTCCTTACGGCCTCCTTTACCAGAATTTAACAACGACCAGCCGTATGAACCCTTTGATGCCCCTCTGGAAGCCTTTCAGAGTGTTAGGGCGCTCAACTTTGTCACTACCAATCGTTTTTCCGGTTTTCTGCAATGGAGCCGGCGAAAAAAATGGCGAAATCACCTTATCTGGATGAATGCCGGTGTACGTGCCCATAGCTGGAACGTGCGTGCACGCGGAGAAGGTTCCAGTACACAAACCGTTATAAGCCCCAGAGCACAGTTTGCCATAAAGCCCGATTGGGAGACCGATATGGTATTTAGAGTAGCTACCGGGTTGTATCACCAACCTCCCTTTTATCGTGAACTCCGTGATCTTTCAGGAAACGTACATCCTGATGTAAAAGCCCAGCAAGCCTTCCATCTGGTGCTGGGTAATGAATACAGCTTTACCCTTTGGGACCGACCTTTTAAACTTATTTCAGAGGGATATTACAAAAACATGACTAATGTAAATACCTATACCATAGAAAACGTTCGTATTCGTTACAGAGCCGATAACAATGCTACGGCATTTGCCTATGGCCTGGACGTACGAATGAATGGTGAATTCGTTCCCGGTACAGAATCCTGGATAAGTTTAGGATTTATGAAAACAGAAGAAAATATAAATAACCGGGGATATATTGCCAGACCCACTGATCAACGCTTCAAGTTTGCTATCCTTTTTCAGGATTATGTACCTACTATACCAGACCTTAAAATGTACCTTAACCTTGTATATAATACCGGACTTCCTGCCGGCACTCCTGCTTTTGGAGATCCATACGACTTTCAAAACCGATTGCGGGATTACCGAAGAGCCGATCTTGGAGTCTCTTACGTGTTGGCAGATCGTCAAAAAACTTTTAGAAAAGGACACTGGTTACACCCTTTTAAAGAATTGAGTGTGGGGATTGAAATTTTTAATATTTTTGATAACTTAAACTCCATAACCAGTACCTTTGTAAGAGATGTTCAATCCGGAAGGCAATTTGGCATTCCTAATTTTTTAACAGGGAGAGTTTTAAATGTAAAACTCAGTATGCAACTGTAACATGAAAAGCTATTTTACACTTTTTTTAATAAGCTGCTCCATACTGGTGAGCGCACAAAAAACTATTTACGAAAGTATTCACTTCAACACCCTTAGCAAAGATCATAAAATAATCGCCATTGTTCCTTTTCTCGCTACACTGGAACTCGATAATGATGAACAACGGCTTTCTCCTTCAGAGCTTAAAGAACTGGAAAAAAAAGAAGGCCTTGAAGTGCAAAATGCCTTAGAAAGCTATTTTCTTAAAAGAAAATCGAAAAAGAAATTCCTGGTCAACTTTCAAAATGTAAAAAACACCAATGCCATTCTCGCCAAAAACGGTATAACCCTCGACAATATTGATATATATACCACACAAGAGCTTTGTGAGATACTTGGAGTAGATGCCCTTGTGAGCGGCAACCTTACCCTTAGTACATTAATCTCTGACGGTGTTCCGGATGTAGATTTCATATCGGTACTGCTGGGAAAAGCAGATTTCGGGCGTATTGCTATCAAAATAAGTGATGGTAAAACCGGAAAGCTTCTTTGGAAATATGAAAAAACAATTAACCGAAAATCAGGCAAAAACACCTATGCCATTATTGAAGCCATGATGAGAACGGCTGCACGAAAGTTCCCTTATGACCGGGAAAAAGATAAAAACCGCAGACGAAAAAAGAAGAATGAGGATTAACTTTCGGCAAACTCTTTTAGAACCCTGATCACATAATCGATCTCTTCTTTGGTATTGTATTTCGAGAATGAAAAACGAAGAGAAGGCTGTTTTAATAATTCATCAGGAAGAAATGCACTCAATACATGTGAACCCTGATGGCTGCCCGACTGGCAGGCACTACCTTTAGAGCAGGCAATCCCTTTAATATCCAGGTGAAACAATAACAATTGTGCTTTATCTTCCGAAAATGGCAAATTTACATTCACCAGCGTATAGGTACTTCGTAAAGGGTCTTCACAGGCACCATTGAATACGGCCCCGGGAAAAGCCTCTTTCATACACTTAATAAAATAGGCCTTGAGCTCAGAAATATACTCCCGCTCTTCATCAAGGTTCTCATAGGCAGCGATCAAAGCTTCTTCCAGCCCTGCAATATTATGGGAAGACTCCGTACCGGCACGAAAACCACGTTCCTGCTCTCCTCCAAAAATAAAAGGCTTGAGTCCGGAGTCTTTTCGTATAAAAGCAAAACCAACTCCTTTAGGACCGTGAAATTTATGAGGTGCCGCCACAAAAAAGTCAATGGGTACCTCCTGTACGTCCCATTCCCAATGTCCTACAGACTGAACCGCATCTGAGTGAAAAAGCGCATCGTACTCTTTGCAAAGTAAAGACACTTCTTTAAGCGGTATCATATTCCCTATTTCATTGTTTACATGCATCAGGCTCACCAGAGTTTTCTCATTGGGTGCCTTTAATAATTGCTCCAAATGTTTCATATCAGGCATTCCATCAGCCTCCGGGCGTACATAGGCAATCTCAATTCCATATTCCTTTTCCAGTTGTTGTACCGTATGTAAAACGGCATGATGCTCCGTCTGTGAAGTGATGATACGCCGTACATGGAGGTCTCTCACCGCACATCGCAATATCATATTATCTGCTTCCGTACCCCCGGATGTGAATACAATCTCCGAAGGATGCGCATTGAGATATTTAGCAATGGTTTTTCGGGCTTTTTCTACCAGTGTTTTAGAAGAACGCCCAAAACTATGCGTAGATGAAGGATTTCCATAATTATGTATAAGCGCTTCCTGCATTCTTGTAATTACCTCTTCTCGTAATTGTGTAGTAGCCGCATTATCCAGATATACATTTTTCATAAGGCACAAAATTACATCAAATAAAATTATTCCTTTTCCCTTTCGTTATAAAGAGACATTTCTGTTACTTTTGTTCTCCTAAGTGCGAAAATGATGAAAAAATTACTGTTTTACTTTTTTCTTGCTGTTTCTTTACAGGGATGTGGCGATGGGGATCTACAGGTAGAAAGTATTGATTTTGATCCTGTTGCTATTCAATTCTGCTCAGGAAATAATACTCTTTTTTTTAAAACTATTGATTCTGAAGCCATTATTCTCATTTTACCTGAAAGTATGATCGTTAATGAAGTAACCAATGACGAGCCCCGCACCAGTACAATTCCAGCAGCTTCACGGTTTTTTTATCGCTTTTTTACAGATAATGTTACCGCCAACTATTTTTGTGGAGATATTCCTCCTGCCACACCGCAGGTAGATAATGAACTGGAAGCTACCGCAGGAACAGTCTCAGTTACCACTACCAGCGAAACCGCAGAAAACGGAACCGTTACGTTTACACATTCCATTAAAATAGAAGGACTGGTATTGTTAAACACAAACGGAGAACGCATTATAAGTTCAAGTTTTACCTTTGGAGAGGTCACTTCTACCAACTAAGCATTCTTATTCTGGAAAATATACACCTCTGTAGCACCCAGTCCGTACTTTCGGTAATCGGCATCGTAAAAAGAAATGTTTTCGTAGTGCCCGAACAGGTATTCCAGTTCATTTTTTAAAACGCCTTCCCCCACACCGTGAATAAAAACTATCTTGGGAATACGATTTTGCATCGCAAACTCCAATCTTCTTTTTGCCGTTTCTATCTGTAAGGTAAGCATATCGTAATTACTCATTCCTTTTGACGAATCGGTAAGCTGATGAATATGCAGATCTACCTCCATTGCAGGCGCATTACGTTCTTTAGCTCTGGGTGCTATTTTCTTTTTGGCAGGCGGTACCTCTTTTTCTTTTTTTGCCTCCGCTACTTCATAATTGGTAACTTTAAACGCAACGCCCTTAGGCGGAACCTTAATAAGCTGTGTTACCGGCACCTCCATTTCAAAACCTTCATCCAAAAGCACCGTAGCCAACATACCTTTTACCAATGAAATACGTCCTTTAAGCATTTCATCAAGAAGCTCTACCCTATCTCCTTTCTTAAATACCATACGTCTTTATTAGTTATCGGCCCCTGATTTTTCTTCGTCGTCTTTTTCCATGAATACAAAAGGATCCTTTTGAGTGTTTTTGGGGTTATCTTTTACCCAGTAACGTGTAGATTTATACAACCCGAACATCAAAAGCACAAAGGCAAAGACCGTAATGTAAATTTTATCTTCTTCACTACCCCAATTGGTATAAAAAAGTAGGCCGGCTCCTACGATAATGAATAATGAGTATAACAGTTTAGCCATATTTTTGTCTGATAATCGATAGATTACACAATAAAATTAATTATTTTGTATTTTTACAAATGTAAATGATTAACCCCAAATACCATGAAAAAGTTAGTATTGCCTGCCCTATTTACTATCACTTTCGGTTTTTCGCAACTTCACGTAAGTACCGACTCCTTTATTTATGTCAAAGGAGAACAGGTTTTTGTAGGTGATTTTGGAGATTCAAATCCAGATATAAACCTGGCCGGTGTTTCCGCAACGGATTACACACTGGCGAACAACGGATACATTTTTTTAAGAGATGAGGGGATGTTGTTTCAAACCCTTTCTTCCAATCCGCCTGAAAATTCAGGGCTTGGAAAGATATCTTTATACCAGGAAGGTACTGCCAATAATTATAATTACAATTACTGGGGGAGCCCGGTACATGCTCCCGGAGAACCCACCGGTTTTCGAGTGAGCCAGCTTTTTGATCCCGATGTTACAGGAGATACGGCCCCTTTTCCCGCAGCTTTCACCTCTGGTCGTGACGGCACAACCGGTGACGGTACAGGTACGGTAGATTTAACTATAGCCTCCAGATGGATATTTACTTTTGAGGCCGCCAGTGGGTACGTAAACTGGAACCCAGTGGGAAGTACCGGACTGATTAAAAAAGGACTGGGCTTTACTATGAAAGGCACCAGCGGTAGCAGTAATGCCCAACGTTACGATTTCAGGGGAGTACCCAATAGTGGAGATATAGCGGTTACCATAGCTGCAGATCAACTTACCTTAGCAGGAAATCCCTACCCTTCTGCACTAGACCTAAAAAGATTTCTGGTAGATAACACTAGTGTGCTGGATGGTTTTATCTATTTATGGCAACAGGATCGTACCGTAAACTCTCATTCTTTAGTTGATTATATAGGAGGTTATGCTACCTATGCCCCAGGAAACCCGGGAGATTTAGGCGATGATGGTATTTATACCGATGCGACCTTTTTACAGGCAGATGCCACCGGAGACAGTGGTTCGGGATCTTTTGCCAATACTGACGGTATTATAGGTACCCCAAGGTATGCCCCGGTAGGGCAAGGTTTTATGATAAGAGGTGCTTTGTCACCATCAGGCCCGGAAGCCCTTTTCACTAACTCTCAAAGAGCCTTTGTGAAGGAAACCTCTACAGATGATGGCACCAGTAACGATAATTCTATATTCAACCGTACAAAAGGAAAAGTCACGCTTCCCAAAGAAGAAAATAAAAAAGTAGAAGTTGATGAGAACATAGTTGTAAAAGCACCGGTTCGATCTGTACTTCGCTTTGGCGTTCGTATTTTAAGAGCAGGTAATAACGGCGCGCTGGTGAAGAATATGGTACTTGCTTTTGATGATAATTATTCAACCGATGCAGTAGATTGGGGTACAGACGCCCTTGATAATTCATTTTTAGAGAATAATGTGTACTGGCCCATTGAAGGTGAAAAATACGTTATTCAATCTACGAATTTTGTAAGAAATAAAGAAATTGCGCTTGGTTTTGAACTGGCATCACAAACCACATTCGAAATTACTCTTTATGAAAAAGAGAATTTTGACAGTACCATGCCCATTTACCTCCTTGATAAACTCACCGGAATATATCATGAGATCACTGATAAATCAGCCTCCGTATTAAAAACACTGGAAGCAGGGAACCATGAAGAACGTTTTGTTATTACTTTTACCAACGGCAATGATATTTTGCAGGAAGACGAGGAAGACAACGATGAAGACATTATAGTAGAAGCAGGTGAATTTGAAATTTTTCATTCACATATTGACAAGCAGGTAGTGCTTAGAAATGCTGCTCAGCAGGGTATTACCGGCATATATATGTATGACATAAATGGCAGACTTCTCTATTCTGATACAGGAGAGTTTACACAAAATGAAATTAACATTAGTACCGCTCAATTGAGCACCGGGGTCTATATAGTGAATGTAGAGACCCAAAACCAAAAGAATATAACCAAGAAAATAGCTGTTTCTAACTAAATACATGTTTTTGTTAGCAAAGATCGAAGATCATCTGCTGCCGTGCCTGAATAAAAAGCTTTTTGGCTTTGAATGCATGGGGTGTGGATTTCAAAGAGCCTCTGTTCTTTTATTTAAAGGAGAGTTTGTGGCGGCTTTTAAAATGTACCCGGCACTGTATCCACTCATTATGCTTTTAGCTTTTTTAGGTTACTCCACTTTTTTTAAAGTTAAATACGCCAATAAAATTACCATAACACTAATCATTATTACTATATCTTTTATTTTAGGTAACTTTACATTAAAACTTATTAACCACTAAACTTTATGGAACAACAAAAATTACCTAATGTTACAATTTCGTTGGTACTGGGTATCATTTCATTTGTAGCATGCTGTTGTACTTCCGGTATTGGAGGGATACTTTTTTCGGGAATAGCCTTGTTTTTGGCAAATAAAGACCGGAAAACCTATTTTGAAAATCCGGAGAACTACAGTAATTACAGCCAGTTGAAAACCGCCAGGATTGTAGCTATTATTGGTCTTGTACTTGCTGCTTTATCTCTTATTGTATCGATATTCTACATTATAAGTCTGGGAGGCTGGAATGCGTATTTGGAGCACCAGAGAGAACTTCTGGAAGGGTTTGAAGGATTTTAATTAGCAACCAAAATAATAACTCATGGAAAACCAACCTAAACGACCTTCTAATTATTTGGCATTGGCTATTATCAGCACAGTTCTATGTTGTATTCCCACGGGCATCGTTAGTATTGTTTATGCCTCAAAAGTAAATACAGCTTATGCCGAAGGCAAGTATGAAGATGCGGAAAGCGCGTCTAGAAACGCTCGCTTATGGGCATTAATAGGTATTGCGCTTGCCCTTGTAGGATGGCTTCTTTACATAGCTTTCTTCGGGTTTGCCATCTTTGCAGGCATAATGAATGGTTAAAAAGCCATTGGCATACTACAGTATAGGAGGGATAGCACTGATATTGGTGCTATCCCTTTATTATTTTATCGATCCTGTTGAAACCAATTTGTTCCCAAAATGTCCTTTTCATGAATTCACGGGTTTACATTGCCCGGGTTGCGGAAGCCAGAGAGCCCTTCATGCACTTGTACATGGCCGCATTTTTTCAGCACTGGGTCATAATCTGCTCATACCTTTGGTACCCCTGGTACTGTTGTATAAATTATATATCAAATCGGCTTTGAAAAATCCGGAAAAAGATCCCGTCAACCTTTTACATCATCCTAAAACACCCGCCATACTCTTTTCTTTCATCATGTTGTTTTGGATCTTGAGAAATACCCCTTTATATCCCTTTACTTTATTAGCACCCTAAAAAAAACCACCCAAAGGTGGTTTGAATTATGATCGTGTTTTACAGGCTAAGATACCGGCTCAAAGGTTTTGAGTGTTTCCACTATAATAGTTACACAGGTAAGTAGTTCTTCCCGGGTCATTACCAAAGGTGGGGCAAACCGTATAATGTTTCCGTGTGTTGGTTTTGCCAAAAGCCCGTTTTCTTTCAGTGCCACACAAATACTCCAGGCGGTATCACTTTCTTCAGAATCATTGATCACTATGGCATTTAGCAGGCCTTTTCCTCGTACCAGTTTAACAATTTGAGAGTTTTTTATGTACGCATTCAGCTCTTTCCGGAACAGCTCTCCCAGTTCACGGGCGTTCTTTGCCAGCTTTTCATCTTTCACCACTTCCAGAGCTGCCATTGCCACGGCTGCTGCCACCGGGTTACCACCAAACGTACTACCGTGTTGCCCGGGACGAATTACATCCATGATCTCATTATCAGCAAGTACGGCACTTACCGGATAGACCCCTCCACTCAATGCTTTTCCGAGGATAAGAATATCAGGACGCTGGTAGGTATCCTGTTGTTCACAATGACCGCTACAGGTACAATCTCCACATACCGCAAGTAATGATCCGGTACGGGCAATTCCTGTTTGAATTTCATCGGCTATGAAAAGTACTCCGTTTTCTTTACAAATAGTTCGTGCTTTTGCCATAAAATCATTAGCTGGTGTATATACTCCCGCTTCCCCCTGTATGGGCTCTACCAGAAAGCCTGCTACATTGGGGTGCTCCCCGATCGTTTTTTCCAAAGCCTCTGCATCATCGTATGGAATTTTAATAAAGCCCGGCGTATAGGGCCCAAAGTTCTTTCTGGCGTTAGAATCATTTGAAAAAGAAATCACCGTCGTAGTGCGCCCGTGAAAGTTATTTTCACAAACAATTATTTGTGCCTCGTTTTCAGGTATCCCCTTTTTTTCATAAGCCCATTTTCTGCATATTTTAATAGCAGTTTCCACAGCCTCGGCACCCGTATTCATAGGTAAAAGCTTATCAAAGCCAAAATAAGAAGTGGTATATTGTTCATATGGTCCCAACTTATCATTGTAAAAAGCACGTGACGTTAGGGTAAGCTTCTTTGCCTGTGATATCATTGCATCAATGATACGCGGATGGCAATGCCCCTGGTTCACTGCTGAATATGCCGACAGGAAATCAAAATATCGCTTCCCTTCCACATCCCAAACATATACACCATTACCCTTTGTTAATACTACAGGTAAGGGATGATAGTTATGTGCACCGTACTCGTTCTCCAAAGCAATTGCCTCCTGAGAGCTGAAATTTTCTAAAACTGCCATGTTGAAATTCTTTAAAAAATGAAACTTTAACCATTCCTTCTTATGGAGAGAAATCATCCGTTGCAGTACGATGCAAAGTAACAAATAATTTATAGATAATTCAGTTGATATCTTTTTTAATCAAAACGACCTTACCATACGATCAACAGCTAAAAACCTTTCAAAACGAATCTCATATTCAAGGCCAAATAAGGATGGATTATATTTTTGAAAAAAAATATCTACTCCAAAACTACCTGGAAATACCCGGTATTTAAAAATACAGAACCTAATCACATATTACCCCAAGTTTTAGCTTGCCCCAATAAAAAATCTTTCAAATTTCACATAGATATTTGCAGGTAATGTATTAGTTTTAGGAAATATTTTAATCCGCAAAAAAACATGAAAAAACAAACACCTGTTTCAGAGATAATGACTAAAGATCTTGTGGTTATAAATAAAGATCAGTCTTTACAAGAAGCAAACAATATTATTAAGAATAAAAAGATTCGGCACGTACCGGTAACTTCCGGAGAAAAAGTGGTAGGCATGCTGAGCAAAACCGATCTTCATAAAATAAGCTTTATCAATACATTTGACGGTGATGAACTAACTACTGCCATGTACGACCATCTTACTGTAGAGCAGGTTATGACCCGTGAACTCTCTACTATTAAACATACCGACACCATTCACGATGTAGCAAAAATACTTTCGGAAAATGAATTTCACGCATTACCGGTAATGGACGGCACCCAAATTGTAGGTATCGTTACTACTACCGATCTAATAAAATATATGTTACAACAGCTTTAAAATTTCCATCAGGCGCACCTGACATAACCGGTGCGTCTGTGTTTTTTAGTAGTTCGCCACCCCTTAATCAGTTCTTATCTATATTTATTTACGCTTTTTGAGAAAACCAATAGGCGTATATGTCCCGATCCATCCGGTCTTATTAATTACATATTGAAATACTTTGTATTATGGCAAATAACTCCGTGCCTGAAACATGTACAGAAAAAGATATACAGATCATACTCAAAGGTATTAATGATTTTAACTTAAGCAAAGTACCGGCATTATCTGAATGGTGGACACCGCTTAATTTCACTGTAAAAAACAAAAACAGAGAGGTTATTGCAGGTATTCTCGCCGGAATAGGATATTGGAAAGGACTGGAAATTAAAATACTATGGGTAAACGAAAAAGAGCGTCACAAAGGTATTGGCAGCAGATTATTGCAATATACAGAAGAAAAAGCACGTGAACTGGGTGCTGTAATTTCTATGTTAGATACATTTAACTTCCAGGCCGAAAATTTCTATCTACGTCATGGGTATTCAATTTTCGGAGAGATCAAAGATTTTCCCCGAAAGGGAGACAGGCGCATCTATCTTTCAAAAAGGTTTTAATAATAGTATTTCAAAACCGCACATATTCAGTTTAAGCACCTGCTAAACCAGCATTTATATTTAACATGTATTTTTCCCGCTCTTCTTTTGTTTTTTCTTATCTTATATTTTATTAAACAGTAAAACTCATAGATTATGAAGAAAAGAAGTGTAAAAAAACTGTCCCTGGGAAAAGCGTACATAACTCATCTGAATAAAACAAACACTGTTAGAGGTGGTAGAGATAGTGTAGATACAGAATTTTGCAATACAAATATAACATGTAATACGGATATAACCTGCAATACAGATATAACTTGTAATACAGATATAACTTGTAATTCAGCATGTACATGTCCTTTATAGAACATTTTAGGCTTATCCGGTATGTTAAAACGCCGGATGAGTTTTTTATTAACAACCTAAAAAGATAAGCATTGTAACATTTTAATATCAACTTCTCAAAAAACACTTTATTTTTGCCGCATGTCACGAAAAAACAAGCGAACGTTATTTGAGAAGCTAGAAGTTATCGATGCCGGTGCTAAAGGTAAAAGTGTAGCCCGTACTGCTGAAGGACAGGTCGTTTTTGTAAACAACGCAGTTCCGGGAGATATTGCAGATGTGCAGACATTTAAAAAACGGCGATCATACTACGAAGGTACAGCAGTTCATTTTCATACATGGTCTGATAAACGTACCACACCCCTTTGTGAACATTTTGGTGTTTGCGGAGGATGCAAATGGCAACACATGGCGTATGAGCACCAACTGTTCTATAAACAAAAAGAGGTAGAAAACAATCTTAAACGCCTTGGAGGTATTGAACTTCCAGAATTGCACCCCATTTTGCGATCTTCAGAACAATACCACTACCGAAATAAAATGGAATTTTCTTTTTCCAATAACCGTTGGATCACCAAAGAAGAGCTAAACTCCGAAAATCCCGTTGAAGATAGAAATGCCCTTGGATTCCATATTCCGGGTATGTGGGACAAAATACTGGATCTTAACACTTGTTATTTACAAGCCGAACCTTCCAATTCTATTAGGCTGGCCGTAAAAGAGTTTGCAGTGAGCCATAATATGACCTTCTTTGATGTTCGAAAACAGGAAGGTCTGCTGCGCACTTTAATGATACGTACTTCGACTACCGGAGAGCTCATGGTACTCATACAGTTTTTTGAGGATCATAAGGTAAAGAGAGAACAGTTGCTTAACTACCTTAAAGAGACTTTTCCGCAAATTACATCTCTCCAATACGTAATTAACCAAAAAGCGAATGATACGCTTTATGACCAGAAAGTGATATGTTTTTACGGGCGAGACCATATTTTTGAAGAAATGGAGGGGCTTAAGTTTAAGATCAATGCAAAGTCTTTTTATCAAACCAATTCCGGGCAGGCCCATGAATTGTACAAAGTAACACGTGATTTTGCGGGTTTACATGGTGAGGAACTCGTGTATGACCTTTACACAGGCACGGGAACTATTGCTCAGTTTATAGCCCGGGAAGCAAAAAAAGTAGTGGGTATTGAGGCCGTTCCGGAAGCTATTGAAGACGCCAAAGCCAATGCGCAATTAAATGCCATAGACAACGTTACTTTTTTTGCAGGAGATATGAAGACTATTTTTGATGATACCTTTGTAGATGCTCATGGGCTTCCTGATGTTATTATTACCGATCCGCCCCGGGATGGTATGCATAAAGATGTGGTACAGCAAATACTCAAAATAGCTCCGGAAAAAATTGTGTATGTAAGTTGTAACAGTGCCACACAGGCCCGCGACATAGCAATGATGGATGCGCATTATCGGGTTACCAGAGTACAGCCTGTAGATATGTTTCCGCAAACCTATCACGTAGAAAATGTTGTACTTTTGGAAAAACGAAATATATAAAACACGTACATTCGCGGTTACCATGAAGAAACCCATTTTTTGTAGCCTC
Organism: Ascidiimonas aurantiaca; assembly: GCF_037646345.1. Taxonomy (NCBI): domain Bacteria; kingdom Pseudomonadati; phylum Bacteroidota; class Flavobacteriia; order Flavobacteriales; family Flavobacteriaceae; genus Ascidiimonas; species Ascidiimonas aurantiaca. The sequence continues at coordinate 83,083 of NZ_JBBEWR010000017.1, forward strand.
TTACTTAGTCTGTTTCTCTGGATTTCAGGTTGCCAGCGTGATGACCTTTGTGGAGAAGCAAACCCAACTACTCCCAGGCTTATTATCACCTTCAATGATGCAGCCAATCCCGAAGAACGTAAAGACGCTACCAGTCTTAAAGTAGTGGGTGAAGGTTTCGACAATGCTGTTCCCGGTCTGGACCGGGTAACTACCGATTCTATTGCTATACCCTTACGATCTTTGAGTCAAGAAACATCTTATATTTTTATTTTGAACTCTGAAGATAATGATCAGGGTGTTGAAACCGGCAATAGAGATACTTTGCGATTTAATTATAGTACCAAAGAGGTCTTTTTATCGAGAGCCTGTGGGGTAGTTGCCAATTTTGAAGATTTGGGAGAGAGTACAATAACCGATGCCGACAACTGGATACAGTCTGTTCTCATTCTTTCAACCTTAGTAACCAATGAAAATGAAACCCATGTACAGATACTTCATTAGCCTACTAGCCCTTCTCTCTGTGTATATGGGTACTGCCCAGAAGGCCAAAGATACCATTAAGTACAGTGAAAAATACGGTCTGCGTGTAGGGGTTGATCTAAGCAGGCTCGTAAGAAGTTTTTTGGATGATAACTACTCAGGGTTGGAACTTATGGCCGATTACCGTATCAGTAAACGTTTTTTTATAGCCGGTGAGATCGGGACCGAAGAAAATACCGTTGACGAAGATTTTTTTAATTTTACCAGCAATGGCAGCTATATAAAAGCAGGATTTGACTATAACACGTATCAAAACTGGTACGGAATGCAAAACCTTATATTTGTAGGTATGCGCTATGGTTTCAGTACCTTTTCACAAACCCTCAACAGTTATATCGTTAACAATACCAATCAATATTTTGATGAGGGTCTTATACCAGGAGCCAATCCGGATCTTCTCAGGGAATTTAATAATCTTAATGCACACTGGGTAGAAGGGGTGGTAGGTCTTAAAGTAGAGCTTTTCAATAATCTTTTTCTGGGGGCCAGCGTCCGGCTTAATTTCTTAATTACCGACCAGGCTTCCGAAGTACTGCCTAATCTATGGGTACCCGGATTTAACCGGGTAACTCAGGACAGCAGTATTGGCCTTGGGTATAATTATGGCCTATCTTATCTTATTCCTATTTACCGAAAAAAGAAAGGTATTATCAACATAGAAGAATAATTCTCTGTGCCGTTAGAATCACCCACTTGTAGTTACACATTATCGTACCTGTAAAATTTTTTTCAATTTCATGAAAGAAAAAAGAAGCATTTTCCCTCTTTTTATCATTCTTTTATTTCAAAATGATACTTTTGAACAAAGTAACTGTTATGAAAAAAACTATTGAAACTTTTTATACTGCTTTTCAAAATCTGGATGCGGAAACTATGACATCCTGTTATGACAAGGATATTGTTTTTTATGATCCTGCTTTTGGACATTTAAAAGGAGATCAGGTAAAAAATATGTGGCGAATGCTATGCCATTCACAGAAAGGAAAAGATTTTACCGTCACTTTTTCTAACATACAAATACAAGGAGAAAAAGGCAGTGCCCATTGGGAAGCATTATATACGTTTCACAAAACCGGCAGAAAAGTACACAACAGGATACATGCAGAGTTTAAATTTAAGAACGGAAAGATCTGTTCACACACAGACCATTTCAATCTTCATCGCTGGGCAGGACAGGCTCTGGGCCTATCAGGATGGTTATTAGGATGGACTCCCTTTTTTAAGAAAAAACTACAGCAACAAACCGGAAAGTTGTTGGCCGATTACGAAAATCAACATTAGAAAACCAGGCTTTCCGTCTATTGAAGATCACCATGATCTACTTCCATTCTTTTACTCCCTTTAAAAAAAGCCATTTCATAAATAGTTTTTCTCCGTTTTCCGTAGTTACTACTCCAAACTTAGGTGCCAGAATATTGGCTATAACTGCGGCTGTTATTGCGAGCAAAACACGATTATCAGGAAAAAACGCCAATGCTCCCAACCCAAAGCGAATTGCCAGGAAAAGCAAAGCAAATCCTAAAAAATTATATAGTAATGATTTATATTTTAGCTTCATGGGCAAATAATTTATTTACTATACTCCGGGTTAAACTTTGCTTTTTTACTTCCGGCATACATTTCAAATTTCACAAGTCTTGATTCAAGCTTGCCATTATAAAGTTTAATTTTTCGAGAGGGTCTGAGCCCTACATATTTTAAGGCTTCCAGGTTTGAAGTGATAAACCAGGCATCTGTATGAGCATATTTTTGTTTAAGCACATCGCCTATATTTTGATAGAACTCTCTGGCAGAAACCGGCAGTCTTTCTCCATACGGCGGATTAAACACCATATGAAGTTTGTCGTCTGAAAACTTTTCAGATTGAAAAAAATCTTGTTGCGATATCTTTATATATTCTCCCAAACTGGCTTCTTTAATATTATCTATCGCTTTTCTTACAGCAGATGGTGCTTTATCAAACCCTTGTATAGTGTATGGAAACTCTCTGGTTTTATTGAGGCTGCTTTCCATGATCTTATCAAAAAGAGTACTGTCAAAATCGTTCCATTTTTCAAAGGCAAACTCTTTTCGGTTAATATTGGCAGGAATGTTACAGGCTATCATGGCAGCTTCAATAGGGATCGTTCCACTGCCACACATAGGGTCCAGAAAATCACACTGGCCTTCCCAACCGCTCAACAGCAGTATCCCGGCAGCTAATACCTCATTAATGGGAGCAATATTAGTAGCCGTACGATACCCTCTGTGGTGTAACGAAGCTCCCGAGCTATCTAAAGAAACAGTACACTCATTTTGTTGTATATGTATATGAATACGCAGGTCTGGGTATCTCACATTTACATCAGGACGCTTTCCCTCATTATTCCGGAACTGATCTGCAATAGCATCTTTGGTTTTTAATGCCACATATTGTGAATGCCTAAACGTATCGGAATACACAGTAGCATCTACAGCAAAAGTTTTATATACATTAAGATACCGGCTCCAGTCAATACGATACACATTGCGATACAGTTCATCTTCATTACGTGCACTAAATGAAGTGATGGGTACCAGTATGCGAAGAGCGGTTCTCAAACAAAGGTTTGCCTTATACATAAACCCCTGGTCCCCTTCAAATGAAATATTACGTACCCCCTTCTCTACATTCTGAGCGCCTAATTCTTTAAGTTCACCCGCCAGTACATCTTCAAAACCAAAAAGGGTTTTTGCCAGCATAGTGTAATTTTTTCCCATAGTAGGCATGCTTTAAAGAGGCAAAAATACATTAATTTAGCACCTTTAACGGAAAAGCATGGAAAAACCGATTAAAAATTGGTATGCAGACTGGTTTGACACTCCATTTTATCATATTCTGTATCAGGACCGGGATCATAAAGAAGCCCAACTTTTTATGGACAATCTCACAAAATTTCTCAAACTGCCTGCACAGGCTTCTATTCTTGACCTGGCTTGTGGTAAGGGAAGGCACGCACTATATCTTAACTCCCTTGGCTATGATGTAACCGGGGTGGACCTTTCTGCCAATAGTATTGCCTACGCCAAACAGTATGAAAACCAACGATTACATTTTGACATTCATGACATGTCTGTACCTTATCATACAAAATTTGACGCCGTATTTAATCTGTTTACCAGTTTTGGATACTTTGATAATGAAGAAAACAATCTGAATACTTTAAAAGCCATAAAAGCCAATCTCAAAAAAGGAGGGCATGGGGTGATCGATTTCCTTAATGCACAATATGTAAAGGAGAATCTTATTTCGAAAGAAGAGAAGTTAATAGAAGATATTACATTCCGTATAAAACGGTATGCAGATGAGAAGCATATATATAAAGATATCTCTTTTGAATATGATAACAAGTTATTCTCTTATACTGAAAGAGTAAGGGCATTTGAAATAGATGATTTTAAAAAGCTTTTTAAAACAGCCGGTATCATTTTAAATGACACATTTGGAGATTATCGTTTACAATCTTTTGACGCCAGAAATTCGGAAAGATTAATACTCATATTTGAATGATCAATTACCTGTTACCTATACTGGCCGTACTTTCCGGTTTGTTATTTGTACTGGTGGTAAGACCCGAAAAAAAGGACCACCTCAAGCTCCTGCTTGCCTTTAGCGGTTCTTTTTTACTGGCTCTTACGGTGTTTGATCTGCTTCCTGAAGTTTATGAACACGACTCCGGAAAAAAAACTGGTATTTTCATCATGACGGGTATTTTTCTCCAGGTGTTCCTGGAGTATTTTTCTCATGGTGCAGAGCATGGACACGTGCACCCTCACGTAAAAAGAAGTGGCTTTCCCTGGCTTCTGTTTACCAGTTTAAGTATTCATTCGCTTCTGGAAGGCTTTCCCATGCATGAACACGAAACCCTCGTGTATGGCATTGTAGTTCATAAAGTACCTATAGCTATTATTCTCAGTACTTTTTTTCTGGATATGGGAATGCAACGAAATAAAGTGATCCCTCTTCTGGTGGTTTTTGCCTTGATGACTCCTTTGGGAAGCTTTTTAGCTTTTTATTTTGATATTATGAAAACCTATTATCATGAGATCTCTGCCATCGTAATTGGTATCTTTTTACATATTTCTACGATCATTCTTTTTGAGAGTACCGAAAACCACAGGTATAATATTCGAAAACTGGTTGTTATTTTACTGGGAGTAACAGCCGCCTTTATGCTCTAATAATGTTTAGCAGAGAAGAGTCAAAAAAATTACGCCAGGAATTCTGGATATCTTTTGGAAAATCTTTCCCTAGAAAATGGATATTATACAACACCCGTATCAGGGACTTCTCATTTAAGTTTTACTTTGATACCAAAAAAGCACTTGTTACACTGGATATAGAAGATCCTGACATTGAAATAAGGCATATGTATTTTGACAAAGTATGCTCTTTACGATCCATTTTACTGGAAGACTACCTGCCTGACCTGCTTTTTGAAAAGGCCTGTTACCTGGACAATGGAAAAGAGATATCGCGTATATATGACTTAAAAACAGCGGTTAGCATTCACAATAAAAATACCTGGCAGGAAACGATGGTGTTTTTAAATGACAGGATGTTGAGGTTTGAGGCATTCTTTACGGAATATGAAGATTTTTTAAAGGCCTAAATTACGTCTGTCAGGATAAAAAAGAAATGGGATACACTGCCTCCTAATACAAAAAAGTGCCATATAACGTGATTGTATGGTATTTTCTGAATTACATAAAAAACAACCCCGACCGTGTAAAAAAGTCCGCCAAGCATTAATAACTGTAAACCGTGAGAAGTAGTCTGTGCCATGAGGCCGTTCAGATCAAAGATAATAAGCCAGCCCATAGCCAGATAAAGGAACAAAGAAAGCTTTTCAAATCTACCTGTGTAAAATATCTTTAAGACCGTACCGCCTAAAGCAATAGCCCAAACAATTATAAAAATAAACCATCCGGATCCCTTTTCCAAAGTAATGAGCGCCACCGGCGTATAGGTACCTGCTATTAAAAAGTAAATACTTATATGATCGAGCTTCCGGAAAAGTCGTTTCCATCTTACATGTGTGACTGCATGATAGATAGTAGAAGAAAGATATAACAGAATAACCGATATGGAATATACCACAATACTCATAGTACTGTAAGGTGTCTTTTCACTATCGTTAAACAAGAGAATAAAGAGCCCTGCCATACCGAGAAGTACTCCCAGGCCATGGGATACTGAATTCCATATCTCTTCTCGTTTACTCTGCATAATTTACATACGTTTTCAACACAAACTTAGACGTTTTCGGGTAACTGATACACTATTTTTTCTTTTATTTAGTACTAAAAGCTTCAATCCGGAAAATACCAGAAGGGTATGGTCACTATTTTACGTTCTTTTACTTCACCCAGCCTCACATTTTTTCTCCATATTTCCAATACATGTTTTCCTTTTTTTACAGGCTGCATATCTATAAAGGTTTCAAACCCTATTTGTTTTCTTTTATTGGTAGCAATTACAAATTCGGGTTTAAAATGTAAGGTGTCTATTTTAAAAGTGTACATATCATTTATAGTTTTAAGATAGTTAGGTAATTTTTTATAACGATCTTGTACCGTACCACTGGAAAAAACAGAAAAAATACCCCGATGATCTTCTTCGGGTTTTAAGGTTTCATCAAAATAAAATACATCATCCTCGATATTTTTAGCATATAATACAAACACATTTAGAAAAGGGTCAGTTATTACTTTGGAAGGTATGGAAGCCAGACGTACAAAATCGGTGGGGGCTTCTATTTCATCATTAAATGTTTCTTTACTTGCTGTTTGTGACGAGGATCGCATATCATCAGACAGATAATTTGAAGTACTAAAACCTGTACCATATATCATAATGATACCCAGATATAGCGGTACGATAAACATACTTAACCTGCGACCAAACTTACTATCGAGAAAATTATAGACCATGGGCCTGTATAAGAAAGAGAGTGTAATGTATTTAAACACCCAGTAGAATGGGTAATAAATAAAAGTGGTCCATCTTTTCTTTTTAAGCCAACCCAGTAAAAGAAAATCTATAAAGGTGAGCATACACCCTACGGCCAGAAATAAAATCAAAGGAATTCCAATCCATCTGTGGTAGTTAGTTTCTCCATCACCTTCACCAACCCACATACCTATAACGGTGAATAAAAATGAGATCAACAACAATCCCAACAGATAAAAAACCAGGAGAAAAGTAACAGCAAATATAATACTGCAATATTTTTCCAAAGTGGCTACATAATTGTCAAAAGAGCCTACGCGCCGTAAAAGATGCCTGTTAAATTTTTTGCTATAATTAAGCGCTTCATAATCTATATCTGCCGAAACATATCTGAGGCCTATGGCACCTATCCACAAACCTCTTAAAATTACGTGCAAAATCAGGTTTAAAGTGATAATGAACCAGGAAACCATAAGCCCCTGCCATAAAAATACTGCATACAGGTTATTATTTATCTCGACTTCCAGCAAATGCAGCAGAATAGGTTCTTTCACCAAAAAAAGCCCGTAAATGGCAAATCCTGATATAATTAATTCCAGTTGCCAGCTTTCCTGTTGAAGAATATCAAGCCATTTTTTAAACTTTTGATCTTTGGGATTATTACTCATAAATAATTCTTAAAAGAGTATAAATATAGTTGTAATTTATAAGTTATCAAGAATCAGGTAATTATGTCAACTTTACGTGTTCGGCATGAGCTGGATAGTGTTTACCGAAATTAATTGGTATGTTTAGGGCTTTATTCTTGTTTTGGTTATTAAATCTGTAAATAATTAAAGTATGAAAACAAGAAGTATTGTTTTGTTAGCATGTGTCGTATTATATAGCTCATGTATATTGAGGTCCCTAAATCCTTTTTATACAAAAAATGCTATCGTTTTTGAAAAGTCACTAACCGGAAACTGGGAAGATCAGTCTCATGGAAGGTGGGATATACAGCCTTTTAAACAATGGTTTCTCAAAGAGAATAAAAACAAACTACCTGAAGACCCTGTAGATGTTGAAGCATGGAACACATATAGGGAAGGTTATTTTATTTCATATACAAAAAAAGGAACCGAATCTTTTTTTCTGGCCATTAGTTTTAAGGTAAATGATCAGGTTTTTATTGATTTTATTCCATACTATTATGAGGAAAGTGAAGGAAATGAACTTGTTGCTCAGCATCTGGTAAAAGCGCACTCCGTTGCAAGGCTGAATGTTACAGATGATGAAAAGATAAAAATTGAATGGCTTTCGGAGAAACAGCTAAATGTACTTTTAGAAAAAGAACAAATACAGATGAAGCATGAGATCGTTGGCCCTCTAAAGGAGGTCATACTCACAGCCTCTTCCCAGGAGATATATCAGTTTTTGAAAAAATATAGTGCTTCTTCCAGCGAAAAAGACTGGAAATCGGCAGAAAAACTAACCCTCAAAAGAGTTTATGCCACCCCTTAAAACTTATATAAGCAACCACAACCCATTGATCTTTAATGGGCTGTTGTGGTCAATATCATACATTATCTTATTATTTCTGTTTTCAAAAGGTAAAACACCTTTGAAAATAGATTATGTATATACTTTTACATTTCTGATATCTTTAGTATTACCCATATTAATAGTTATCTATATCCTGATCCCACGATTTTTAAGGAGAGAAAAGTATATCTTATTTACGGTCACATTTTTAATAAACCTCTTGTTGTTCTCACAATTACAGGCTTTGTATTATGAGCCGGTACTCGATATTCTTTTTCCTGATTACTATTTTATTTCTTATACTTCAGGCACACGCCTCATTACCATCTTTAGCATTTTTTTGATCGTCACCACGCTCATCAAACTTTCCGAAGACTGGTTTTACTTCAACAGAAGTGAGAACCTGAAGCTAAAAAAGAAAAACCAGCAGATACAATCGCAATTAACCTCTCTGCGCTCCCAGATCAATCCGCATTTTCTGTTTAATTCGCTCAATGTAATTTATGCCATGGCATTAGAGGAAAAGAAGGAAACTAAAGATGCCATTGTACAACTTTCAGATATATTGCGATATATTATTTATGATACAGATACAAAACGTGTAACTCTAAAGGACGAAATCACCCTGTTACAGAATTATATTGCATTTCAAAAATTCAGAGTTCACGGTTTTGAAAAAGTACAAATACATACAGATATTGCTAATGATGCATATACGCTATACCCCATGTTATTACTGCCCTTAGTTGAAAATAGTTATAAACACGGGCACAGAAATAATCCTGAGGATACCTTTATTACTATACATATACTACAAAAAGGACCTGCGTTCCAGTTTAAAATAGAAAATAGCTATACGAATGATATATCTGAAACCGATAATGAGTATTCAGGCATTGGGCTATACAACGTACAAAAAAACTTAAAGATTGTGTATCCCGACACCCACGAGCTGACAACCTCTAAAACAGAAACTACATTTGCGGTAACCTTAAAAATAGAAACTACTCATGATAATTACATGTATGGTCATTGATGATGAGCCTTCATCTCAACAGGTACTAAGGAAGTTTATAGGAGAGCTTTCATTTCTAAAGCTAGTGCATACATGCAACAATGCGTTGGAAGCCATGACATATCTCAACACAAATACAGATATTGATCTGTTGTTTCTTGATATAAATATGCCAAAAATATCTGGAATAAGCTTTTATAAATCATTACAGGACCCTCCGTATGTTATTTTTACCACTGCTTACTCTCAATATGCGGTAGAGGGTTTTGAAGTAAATGCGATAGATTATTTGCTAAAACCCTTTTCTTTTGATCGTTTTTTTATTGCCGTAAGTAAAGTGTTGAACAAACAAAAAGGTAAACAGGGTAGTAATGACGATCATCATTATATAATGGTTAAGTCTAACAAAACACTCCACAAAATATTTACAAAAGATATTTTTTACCTGGAAGCTCTGGGAGACTATGTAAAAATTTATCTTGAAGATACCTCTGTTATAACCAATAGTACTTTTCAGGGTATATTACATACCATACCCAAAACACATCTTATACGCATACATAAATCATTTGCCATTAACCCTCATAAATTAAATTCTATTTGTGGTAATCGGGTTTTATTGGGTATATATACTGTTCCTATAGGCCAAAAATTTAAAGCTGATTTTTTAAAATACCTTTCATAATACACTTCTGTTATTTCATTTACTAGATACTGTATTTAACTACTTAAATTATTAAAAAAATAGATTACTATCCGTGAGAAAAAAACTATTTACACCTTATAAGCTAATACAAAAACAAATTATTATGATCAAAAAAGTTTTAAAGATTAACGGGGCTGTAGTGCTTACTAAAAAGCAACGTGCTAACGTTTATGGTGGTGAGGGTATAGGTCAGGAGTGTCCTTCCACTCGGGGAATTGGTGTACCGCGAGATCCTTGTACTTCTGATGAGGAATGTTTTAATGTAATACGCAACACAGTGGCTTTTTGTGACTTTGGATGTTGTGTAGCCATGACCTAGTACAAAACAGCATACAACTTTCTATTTCTCTGGTAATAGAATAAAAAAAGCACGTATTGTTATGGATACGTGCTTTTTTAAAGAAGGCGGCGACATACTCTTCCG